>NZ_JAFBIZ010000219.1 GCF_021531995.1 Faecalicatena contorta | reverse complement strand
GGTAGAGTAGGTTAGAGGGCTTTGCCCTCTCTCCCCTCATCAAACCGTGCATGAGGTTCTCCCTCACACGGCTTTCCGACATTCTTCTTTCTACAGCATTACGTCATGCCGTAGCCATTCTTTTTAAGCCTTTTTCATATAAGGTGCTTCTCACATATCCCACCTTTGACATATGGTTACGTCTCTGATGTTTCTTGTTGTACCATCTCGTAAAGGTACATATAATGTACCAGTCAAGTGCCTGCATCCATTTATCACTTGTCTTTGTTGTGTAATAGTTCTTCCACCCTGTTATCTTCGGATTCAGATTCTTTATTAAATCCTCTTCGCTTGCTACCAGTAGACTTCTACTATTCACGTTCGACTTTATTGCAGACTTCATCTTTTTCATTGCCTTTCGACTTGGGTACTGATAGGTCTCTTGAAAAGTGTTTCCCTGTCTCGTCTCTGTTGTCATACGCCTGTGATGCATTCCCAGGAAGTCAAAGCCTTCCTGTCCGTCCCACATACATACAATCTTCGTCTTAACAGGATGTAGTTTCAAGTCCAGTTTTCCCATGATGTACTGCAACAGTGTCAATGCATGGTTTGCACTTTTCTTGTTCTTGCAAATGATTACAGTATCATCCGCATACCTTACGAGTATTCCATGGGTACGTCCATACTTTTCCCACAGTCGGTCTAGCGTGTTCAAGTAGATATTTGCTAATAATGGCGAAATAACCGAGCCTTGGCTCGTTCCCAGTTCGCTTATTTCTAGGATGTTCCCATAGAGAACCCCTGATTTCAGCCACTGCCTTATGAGTTTTTGGATTCTTCTGTCTGAGATTCTTAACTCAATAAGCGCCATTAGCTTATCTTGATTTACGTTGTCAAAGAACTTTTCGATGTCTGCATCTACCACGTAGTAACCTTTGTTGTTGCATGCTTTTCTGACTACCTCTAGTGCCTGTTTTGCACTACGCTTCGGTCTGAATCCGTAGGAACAGTCCTTAAAGTCCGCTTCGAATACGGGCTCTATTGCTATCTTTGTAGCCATCTGCACAATTCGGTCTTTCACACATGGTATTCCAAGTGGTCTCTGACTTCCGTCTGGTTTTGGAATCATCACTCTTCGAACTGGTAGTGGTCTGTATGTTCCGCTTTTTAATTCTGTCTGTATTCCAGTTAGATATCGGTTCACTCCGCTTGCCTCTATGTCCTCTATTGTGATTCCATCTACTCCGCTAGAGCCTTGATTGGCTTTCACTCGCTTCCATGCTTCATACATGACGTCATCCCGATAGACTTTGTCATAAAGCGCATGGAATCTTCTGCTACTGCATTTCTTGGCTGTCAGATATAGTTTGTTTTGAAGTTGTCGAACTTTTTCTTTGGAGTTATTAGTCTGCATGACATTCTCTCACTCTTACCCTCTCTACAAACATGAATGAAGTAAGGAACCTTCCCATAAACTGCGTTATCTTGCACAGTCATTGTCGGTACTATGTTCCTCTCCGACTCCCTCCCATCAGAAAATACGACTTCGCCAAGCTTATACGCCTTCTTTTTACCTTTCGGTGATGGGTAGGGTCTCTCCAGTTCCGAACCACACTTTTCATACATACCGCTTCCTCTATACCGAGGGATTCCTCCGTGCTGCTTTCCAGTATCTTCACACGTTCCATGGCTTTCACCCATATGCCCAGAGTTCAGCTTCCCCTTGTTCTCTTGCCAGAGACCTTTTTAACGATACGGCAGAATTCACTTTATGTTACGGTCTGTATGATTGCTCGCTCCTCTTATTGAGGTTACTTTATCCACTCGCTTAGCACCCTGTATTACTACAACGCACTGAGTTTAGCTACACGGCTCACTGGCGATTACCGTGACCGGACTTACACCGGCAAGTGTGGTCCAGCTTCGCTGGACACAC
>NZ_JAFBIZ010000218.1 GCF_021531995.1 Faecalicatena contorta | reverse complement strand
GGTAGTGTCAAAAACTACCTGTTTTTATTGTTCTAAAATCCTTTAAAACCTTGATTTATCGGAGGTTTGCAAATAAAAAGAGCATTGACCTCCCTTTTTTGGTATAATGTCTTCGACCAAAAATCCAAAATACCGAAAGGATATTCAATGCTCATGGACATTATACTTTATTTACTTCAATTTATTCAATACCAACATAAACAAATCTGCTGGCTTCTCAACTTTATCTGCAGATATATTCCCCTTAAGCAGTGGGCTTTTGATGATTCCCATTCCCCCAAATACCAAAAGTTCAAAATTGATGAGCTTCCTCTGATCACTGATTTCCGTCAGGACTGGACTTATAAAGATCTCATCCCTTACTACGAAAAACGCTATGGCAAAAAGATCCGTCCTGTCAGCCGCCGATCCGTATGTGATATCCCGGACACCTGCACCTGTCCCCGTTGTGATGCACCGAAACCTTTTTTGTACAAAAACAACGGTTCCAAGGGACAGCTCCTCTGTAAGGTCTGTGATGCGAGATTCTCCCCGGATGAAAGTCGATTCTCCTCTGTGAAACTGCGCTGCCCGCACTGTGGCAATACTCTGGTCCCAAAGAAAGACCGCAAGCACTTTATCGTACATAAGTGTGTCAATCCCAAATGCCCCTATTATCTCCACAACCTCAAAAAAGTGGATAAGGAAGATCTGAAAGAGGATTATGGCAAAAACAAGTATAAACTTCACTATATCTACCGTGAATTCACGATGGATTTTTTCAGCATGGACTTAACCACACTGCCAAAGAATGCCTCTTCCCTGAAATTCAGCAAGCACAATGCTCATGTTATGTCCTTATGTCTGACTCTTCATGTCAATCTCGGCCTTTCCCTGCGCAAAACTTCTCAGGCTCTCAAAGATCTGTATAACATCAACATCTCACATCAGCAGATCGCCAACTATTGCAAAACAGCTGCTATCTGCATTAAACCCTTTGTCGACCAGTATCCCTACGAAAAAGGAGATGTCTTCACAGCTGATGAAACCTACATAAAAATCCGCGGTGTTAAAACCTATATCTGGCTTATCATGAATGCCGCCACCCGCGCCATCATCGGATACCAGGTGTCGGATAACCGTGGGGTGGGTCCCTGCATTCTTGCAATGCGTATGGCATTTCAGGGTCTTACAAAACTGCCGGACAACTTTAAGTTCATCGCTGATGGCTACAGCGCCTATCCTCTCGCTGCAATGGAATTCGTAAAGAAGTTTGGGAAAGACTTTACCTTCAAGATTACTCAGGTGATTGGACTTACCAACGACGATGCTGTTTCTACGGAATACCGTCCCTTCAAACAGATGATTGAGAGACTGAACCGCACCTATAAGGCTTCTTACCGTCATACGAACGGTTTTGACAACATCGACGGTGCCAACTATGACCTTGCTCTCTGGGTTGCTTACTATAACTTCCTTCGTCCGCACAAACACAATAACTACAAAGTCCTCAACGAAGTGGAAATGCTGCAAGGTGCTGATAACATGCCAGGTAAATGGCAGCTTCTCATCTTCCTTGGCCAGCAGACCATCCTGAACATGCAGAAAACCGGTACTACTTCAACGGAGCGGAGCTGTTGTCAATAGAACCGTGGAATACCGGAGCAAGCGGCATCGCCGACTGTGAGGATATGCCGCGAAAGTCTATTGACATAAGGCTCACGGATAATCCTATCCAAGAGAAAAGGGGCAACTGCACCCTTTTCCTGCTTTCCGGCGAGGACAGGTTCGGGCGGAGCCCGATAACGGGTCAAGGGACAAGTCCCTTGCAGGTTCTTAGGGCAGCGCCCTAAGCCCTCGGAGAGCTTATTAGAATAAATATCTGCAATTATCAAGGTTCATTTGAGCCTTATTTTATTGGCTCTGTTTTTTCATAACTTATTTGACACTACCTT
>NZ_JAFBIZ010000217.1 GCF_021531995.1 Faecalicatena contorta | reverse complement strand
GGCACAAGACTGCATTACAGAATGCCTGTGAGGCCTTGATTCGTGTAAATGAAAGTATTGATGCCGGAATGCCGGAAGATTTCTTTTCAATAGACCTTCTGGATGCATATGAGACGCTTGGAAGTATTACTGGTGAAACGATAGGAGAAGATTTGGTAAATGAGATATTCAGCAAATTCTGTATGGGAAAATAATGATAAATATGATGTAGCTGTTATAGGTGCCGGTCATGCAGGCTGTGAGGCAGCACTTGCAACATCCAGACTTGGATTTCGTACAATTATGTTTACCGTAAGTGTAGACAGTATTGCACTGATGCCATGTAATCCTAATATCGGAGGAAGTTCAAAAGGTCATCTCGTCCGTGAATTGGATGCACTTGGCGGAGAGATGGGTAAAGTAATTGACCGTACATTTATCCAGTCAAAAATGCTGAACAAATCCAAAGGTCCTGCTGTACATTCTCTTCGTGCACAGGCAGATAAAGCCAGATATAGCAGAACCATGAGACAGGTACTGGAAAGTGAAGAAAATCTGGAGATCAAGCAGGCAGAAATTGCTAATATTATGACAGAAAACGGTCAGGTGACAGGTGTGCAGACTTATTCCGGTGGTATCTATCATTGTCGTGCAGTCATACTCTGTACGGGTACTTATCTGAAAGCCCGTTGTATATACGGAGATGTCAGCACTTACACCGGCCCGAACGGACTTCAGGCTGCAAATTATCTGACAGACTGTCTGAAAGAACTGGGAATTAAGATGTATCGATTTAAAACCGGTACACCGGCAAGAATAGATCGGAAAACGGTAGATTTCAGTAAGATGGAAGAACAATTCGGAGATGAAAGAGTCGTTCCGTTTTCATTTACTACTGATCCTGAAGATGTACAGATTGATCAGGCATCCTGCTGGTTAACTTATACGAATGAGACGACACATGATATCATCAGAGCCAATCTTGACAGGTCACCTTTATTTTCTGGAATGATTGAAGGTACCGGACCAAGATACTGTCCTTCAATCGAAGATAAGGTGGTAAAATTCAGTGATAAAAAAAGACATCAGGTATTCATTGAACCGGAAGGACTTGAGACAGATGAGATGTATATCGGAGGTATGTCAAGTTCACTCCCGGAAGATGTACAATATGCAATGTACCGTTCTGTGCCTGGACTTGAACATGTTAAAATCGTCCGGAATGCTTATGCAATTGAATATGACTGTATCGATGCAAGACAGTTAAAGCCATCTCTGGAATTTCGTAATATCAGTGGGTTGTTCAGTGCGGGACAGTTTAATGGAAGTTCCGGATATGAAGAAGCAGCTGCACAGGGTCTGGTAGCGGGAATTAACGCAGCCAGAAAGCTTGAAGGAAAAGAACCTATGATCATCGACAGATCAGAAGCATATATAGGAGTATTGATCGATGATCTGGTAACAAAAGAGAGTCATGAGCCTTATCGTATGATGACTTCCAGAGCAGAATACCGGCTGCTTTTAAGACAGGATAATGCAGATCAGAGATTAACAAAAAAGGGGTATGAAGTAGGACTGATATCGGAAGAACGATATCAGAGACTTCTGAAAAAAGAAGAATTAATTCAATCTGAAATTGAGAGGCTTGGCCATGCATATGTGGGAAATACAGATTCTGTTCAAAGATTGCTTACATTTTATGGGAGTACTCCTTTAAACTCAGGAACAAGCATTGCTGAATTAATCAGGAGACCTGAATTATCTTATCTTGCGGTAAAAGAAATTGATAGTTCCAGACCGGAGCTTCCGAAAGATATTGAGACAGAAGTTATAGAAC
>NZ_JAFBIZ010000216.1 GCF_021531995.1 Faecalicatena contorta | reverse complement strand
TACTATAGCAATAATTAAATATACAACAGAACGAAATTTGTGTTTGTTTTGTGCCAACAAAATGCTATATCCAGTATTTTGAATAAGTGGAACCACCAATGGGATCATCGTCAACAATGCAACAAAATATGCACTAGCATACTCTTCACCAGCCCAAAGAATAATAAATCTTTTACCATACAAAATGAAACCACTCATTGCTAACGCAATGATGATATACTGCAAACGCCCCACTCGTATAAAAAGATTAGTCAAATCATCTTTTGAAGCTTTTTGTGCAACCATTACAGTTGTCTTGGGAACCAAAACTCCAGAAAAAGCAGTTGATAAATTGGTCATCATAGAAACAAATTGAGATCCTATATTATATACAGCTACTACGCCGGTTCCCGCTAACATACCCAAAATAACTTTATCAGTTGCCCAAAATAGCATATCAACTAACGAGCCCAAAAAAACAAACAAAGAAAAACCAATCAATTCTTTAACTATATGCAATGGTAAATTCTTAAAAGAAGGCCTTACTTTTAAGACAAAACTACAGTATCCACCAAACATTGGGAGCATTAGAAACTGCAGAATCGTCGTTGTAACCGCTAATCCAATTGAACCGAATCCCAAAAATAATGCAACTAAGTTTATGCACGGTGCAAAAACAGTCGAAAAAATATTAACAAATTGCCGGTAAATATATTTTTCATATGCTACAACAATGCTTGAGAATACACTTATAGGAAATGAAATTGCTGTGTTAAATGCCATCAATAAAATCAATGGTCTGATCTTCAGTAATTCTGTTTCTGTTAATCCCTTATGAAATACAATTTCGACATTATTAGCCAAAAAAACTCCGGCTATCATAACAAGAATTGCTAAAAAACTATACATCAAAATAGCTAAACCTGCAATTTTTTCCAGCTCCTCTTTTCTGTTCTCAGCCCGATATTTCGCAATATATCGCACTATTGTCCCGCCAAGACCAAAACTCAGTAGTGTCAGATATGCAATAACTGAATGAGAAAGGCTATACAATCCATATTCTTCTTTACCAAGGATTCGCAACATAACCGGAGTATAAAGTATTGGAATAATACTACCTAAAGCCATATTCACGTATGTCAGAATTACACCTGTCTTCAATTGATTGATCTTATTCATTAATTCTCCAATGCCTCCGTGATAAACTTTATGGACTCTTCTCGACGCTCCTTTAGAATACAATCAACCTCTTTCCATTTGATATCATCAAGCTCGAATATGACTTCATTCCAATTTTTCGAAAAAAATCTATCTTCCAAATCAAATGTACTTAATAATGTATTCAAACGAGATGTCATCTGCTCTGTAACATTTTCCATTTGTCTTTCAAACACAACAAACTGTTTGTGAAATATAATAGAAAACGCCGTGCAATGAAAAGAATTTGTGACCACCATCTCTGCATCCTTAATCAAAGCAACAAACTCTAGTGGACCATATTCATTAAAGTGTTCTAAAATATTCAAAACTCGCAAATTTCTTGCATTTGCAATTTTTTTTGTCCATTCATTTGCAATTTCATTGTGCTTCCCAAGAAAATAAAAAAAAACATACCCTGATTTTTCTGAGCAGTTGGCTTTTGTGGCCAACTTATTCCATTCGTATTTGTTAAGTAAAAAAACTGGATCTAATACCACCGGCACCAATTTTCCAGTCAATTCATATATTATATTTGCAGCTGAGCTTTCTCTGACTGATATAAATGCCATCTCAGATAGCCACTCTCTATATTTATCTTTACATGAATCTGGCAAAGATTCAATTCCCATGCTAGCAGCATAAGCAATACGTTTCTCTCTTTTAGAAAACGTCAAAAACTCTCTTTCCGAATTATATTCAAAAAAAGGATTCCATATTTGATCACTACCGGCAATAAAAGCATCGTAACGATTTTCACACAGTTCTCTAATTGAATTAGACTCCCAATTAATA
>NZ_JAFBIZ010000215.1 GCF_021531995.1 Faecalicatena contorta | reverse complement strand
GTATTTAGGTTCTATATTTTTATGGAACAGGAAAACAAGTATTCGGGAAATCTTAAGGTATTATCAGATACGCAAATGATTGTGCGAAATTCAATCGGTATCAGAAAAATATTGAACAGGAAGAGTTTTCGAGGGTATTTAAAAGAAAAAGGACATCAAGGGAAAACCATTGAGCAGGACAAGATTGTAGAGTTGTTGCAAGAATGTGCAAACAGCCGAGATCAGGTCCTGCTTTTATTATTAGCAGAAACAGGTTTCAGAATAGGTGAACTTTTAGGGGTACGATACGCAGAGGATATAGACTATGAAAAACATATAATATATGTCAATTTCCGGGACGATAATGAGAATGGAGCGAGGGCAAAAAATGCAGAATTTCGAAGAGCCAAAATCAGTGATGCAACATTTGATATTTTAATGTTTTATATTGAAGACTATAAAGAACTGATTTTAGGACAGGAATATTTGTTTATTAATGTTTCTGGCGATTATGTTGGAAAACCTTTTAAGGGAAGCGGGGTATATGCCATGTTACGTAGGTTGGAGAAAAAGACAGGAATTAAAGCATCTCCCCATATGCTTCGGCATTATTTTGCAAATGCAAGGCGAAAAGATGGTTGGAAATTAGAAATGATTAGTCAGGCACTTGGACATCGGAATATCGAAACGACCATGAAATATCTGAATATAACAGAGGATGAACTAATAGAAGTCAGTGATGCTTTTTATAACAGGCATCAGGCAATGTATGGTGTTCAGAATTTGTTATAAAAGGGAGGCGATTAAGTGTCTGCAATTAGATTGCTACAGGCAGAATACCAAGAAGGAATACAACATCTTCATAGACAACTTATGTCAGGCGGTATATTGCAGAAAGAATTGTGGAAAGAAGCTGAGCGATTCCTGATTCAAAGAAACATTTATGATGTGACATTAGCAGAAGAACAGGATCTGCGAGAGTACAAAAAAAGTTTGTTGGATAGCGGAAATTATACGAAACGGAAAGCGGTAGAGATGTCATCCGCATTACGAAAAATACACCAGTATTGGGTAGAAACAGAATATGGAGAATTAATTTCAGAAATCCAAGAATGTCAGGTATCAGATGAAGCATTGAAAGGAAATGTTCGAAGATTCCTCATCCGGCAGGGGATACATCATATAAGGGATATAGATTATACGATAAGAAACCTGTATGAAGCGGAACTGCGAAAGATATGGGATGGAGCAAATGTGATGAGATACTTGAAGCTATTTGATCACATCAAACAGTATAGTGTAAAAACAGAAATAGGAAGTCTGCAGGGCAAAATCGAACATCAAAGGAAGTATCAATCACAGATTGTCTTCCTTCCATATTTACCCGATTTGGAACTAGTTAAGGATTTTGAATATGTTCGGGACAAACAGGAACTAGTATGGGATTTTTCAAGAAAAGCATCTGAAAAACTAAAAAGGCAAGTTTTTCTACTATTAAATTATATCTTAGATAATTTGTATAGAAATAATCCTAAAGAGAGAAGAGTTCGTTATTTGCTGCCATTACATTGGCTATATGATTTTTGTGTAGAAGAAGATATTGAAGATTTGGAAGGACTGGAAGTAGAACAAATCCAACAATTTGAAAAAATAGTGGAACACAAAGTGGTAAATGTGAAAAACTCCATGCAGATTATTGATAATAGTCGAAAAATATTATTTTTAACAGCGCCAGAAATACATTGGCATGCTAATGTGTGGTATATGGAACGCTTTCACTTAGCAGAAGATCGACTTAATCCAAGTAATCCGGTGCAACGCCTGAGCTTTATAGAAGTCACTAATAAAAAGAACAGAGAATTATTGCAGGAATATGCAAAATATCATGTTGGAATTGGTGGATTGACAATAGCAAATATCCGAGGACAACTATATGAGATAAAAAGATTTTTGGAATATTTTAAGGAAGAAGAATTCATCTGTAAAGTCGATGAAGAACAATTGGATGTTTACTTCAAGAGACTGGGAGAGAATGATAC
>NZ_JAFBIZ010000214.1 GCF_021531995.1 Faecalicatena contorta | reverse complement strand
TCGTAAGGAACTCCTGTGTGCTTAACCAAAAATGCCATAAAATAACACCGAGCCGCCTGATTAAATTCAGACGGCTCCTTTTACATTAAAAATAAACTCTGTTGTTCATAGTCCTGCCTTCGTGCCAACTGTGGCGGCTTTTTATGCAGTGCATATTCCAAAAACGTGTCTTCATATACCCAATCTTCCAATTCGGATCTTTCCAGAATCAACGGCATCCGATGATGCACAGGACTGACCGATTCATTTGCCTGGGTAGTTAAGATAATGAAATGGTCTTCATCCTGAAAGCGATTGTAAAAACCCGCCATGAATAAGACCGGCTGATTTTCTCTCAGGAAAGTAACTTTATTCTTATCCGGATCCCATTCATAAAACTGCTTTGCCGGAATGATACAGCGTCTGTGCATCACACTATCCCGGAACGACTTTCTTTCCAGAGCTGTTTCTGCTCTTGCATTAATCAGCAGCCCTTTTTTCTGATATTGCGGAAAGCCCCATAACATTTCTTCTGCCAGAAGATGTGGTTTCCTTCCGGTGATCACAGTTGCAGACTGAGAGGGATAAATATCACCCCTGCGCTCTCTTCTCAGTTTCTCATCCACCTCCCGGACCACTTTTTCTATTTCTCTGGCTGTATCATCATCCACATAATATCGTCCACACATTCCAATCTCTCCTCGTTTCGCAAGATCACTGATAGAAAAAGACAGCACAAAATGCTGCCTTATCCTCTATGAATTTCTCTTTATCCAGCGTTTTATTATGTATTCCCAATCCATACCATCCTGAAGCACACGAAGAATTGTAACCGTTGCAGTTCTTTCATCAATAGTATAAAACAGCAAATGATTACTTTGTGGCTTCATATAGATATTGTAACCTCGATACTGAAACCCTGTCGTTTCATATCCTGTCGGAAATACTTTTAATTGCATTGCTGCTGCTTTTATCTTTTGCGAAAAGCTTTCTGCATATTCACGATATTTGAAATGCTGGAGAATATATTTCTTTTTCTCTTTCACATCACGCTTACCGCTTTCAGCAATTACAACACGGTATTTCTTATTTTCCATTTGCGTTCCTTATACTGCGTCGATTTCCTCCCAGGCTTCCTCGATGGTCTGCACTCTGCCATTTTCCATATCGTCAATCGCCTCGTCCAGCTTTGCCAGCAGAACATCCATTGCATGATCAATTGTATAAGTTGCTTCTTGAGATTTTGTAGCCTGTGCCAATGCCATAACCATCACCCTTTCTCCACGGAAAATCTTTACTATCTTTATCATACTACTATCTGATGGAAATATCCATTTCTTTTTCATTTGGGATTCATGCACAACATTCAACCCTATTCTTATTTCTTTTGTATTGTACAATGTAAAGTAATTTCATATTAGGATCACTGAACTGTCTTTTAATCCCAGTTATATAATACTGATAATCCCTGCTAAAAAATCTGCCTTGAAGCCCCACTAATTGTTCTGCAATCTTTTCTGTTTCTTCAGAAATCAACGGATAGTTTTCGTATTTACCAGTCTTCAATGATTTTTTATGAATCTTTCTAACAACTATCTCGGAGGGTTTCAGATCATAAATATCACGCATTCTTAATCCGGTTTCTGCAGCAATCCGCAGAAATAAGATGCTTCCCAAATCATGTTGCTCATACAATTTTTGTAAAGCCACCATATATTGTTCTTTGATCTCTTGATCCGATAGCGGTATTCTCTTATTCAACAGCCTGTTTCCACATGATTTTCTGTAATTATTGTAGTACATTCACATTTTCCTCCGCTCGTTTCAACGGTTTCAAAAGAGACTCTGCATTACTGATAAACTGTTCCTTTGATTGATCCGCTATATAGATTTCCCATAATTGTTTATGTATCACTCTTACAGTAATTCCATTGCACTGATTCTCTAACATCTTCAGAAATGGAAAAATCATCGTTTTTTGAATATCCTTCCCTTCAAGTACATGATGTTCCTCCTGTCCGTACACCTCATATAGACATTCCAATATAATATTCATATCTGTCACAAACTTTATCATTGGTTTTTCATACTTCCTTTTCTGCACGGCTGCCATCTGAAACTCCTTTCACATCCGGACGGCTAATCCAT
>NZ_JAFBIZ010000213.1 GCF_021531995.1 Faecalicatena contorta | reverse complement strand
ATACAGTAGAATAAAAATATAAATGCTCTAATGCATTATTCCAATGTATATACTTCATAAACCCAAATGACATTGCTCCCTCAAAAAAGGCCTCTCGCTTAATACATTCCTGTTTCTCAATTTCCAACCGATCCGGCCAAAAACGATGAATCAGCGAACCTTCATGCAACCTATAAATATATCCGCTTTGAGAGATCACACGAACAGAGTCAACACAGCTAAGATATGCCATATTGAATCTGGAATCTTCTCCTAATGTGCATTCTTTTTCAAAGCAAATATTGTTTTCAACTATAATATCCCGGGAATAACGGTTTCCCGTAACATGAACACAAGGAACTTCTTCCCAAAACAATTCACTATTTTTTTTGTATTCAGCTGCAAGCCGCAAACAATCTTGATACTCAAATCGAGTTCCATCCACAGAATTTTCTCGATAACCAGCGCCGATAAATGGCGCATCTCCACACTCCATAAAGTTCTGGATATAATTATCCAGAATCATATCATCTGAGTCAACAAAAAATAAATATTTCCCACGAGCATGACTAATACCTATATTCCGTGCCGTTGAAACACCACTGTTTTGGATTTGATAAAACTCAATTCGCGGATCACACCTCTGATATTTTTTACACAACTCAGCACTTCGATCGGTTGAGCCATCATCAACCAAAATGATCTGCAAAGTTTCATAAGACTGACGAATCACGCTTTTTATACATTCTTCTATAAACTCTTCAACATTATACACCGAAATAATTATACTAACTAATATCCCATTTTCCATTCCTATCACCTATCATATAATTAACGCCATCATTTTTTCATAAGTTTATAAACTGCATCTCGCGCTAAATATACACTCCTAGTATATTCTGGAATAATAGAATATAAGTGCTTTCTTATTCCATCTTCATTTTTCATCAACCAACAAAATGCATCTCGCAGTTCCGTAGCGGATTTCAGTCCCTGTACTGGCAAAACATAATTTTCAGACCGTCCAAATAAATCTTTAGCAATTCCTCGTGATTTCACAGAATAACCCAAAACAAGTGTCGGAACACAAGTGGAATATGCTGCAATCGTTGCGTGAGTTCTCGCACCAACAAACATTCTGCAACGCGAAATATACCCTTTAATTTCCATACAATTACAGTCATCAATTAATACTATTCGCTTTGAATCCTGATACTTTTCAGCCAACTTCTTCAACGGAATTCTGTCATCATTCATTTTTCCTACCACATGAGGAATAAGTGCAATTCCGCAGTCCGTATTATCCAAAATATGTTCAATCAATTTACAATATGCTTCAAAAGCTATTTTCCCATCTGATGCACTTTGCAATATAAGCGGACTTGCATTGATACCAATCATATTGTTTTCTTGCCAGCCTTCTGGCAAAGGCAAATCAACACGATCCAAAACAAATGCTGGATCAGCAACCAAAATAGTATTCGAATTGACTTTCCGAAGCGCCTCATAAGAAATGGTTTCCCTAGCAGTAATCAAATCATATCTAGCTAAATCTTTTGCAATTTTCGGTTGTGCAACTACCTCTGGCTCAACAGAACATCCCCACAAAACAGTTTTACCTCTTTTATACTTAATAATGCGATTGTAGTCAGACAGCTTATCAACTTCTGTATAACAATAATTATCTCCACCAGTTGACAGATACACATTGCCGGGTTTTACATTATCAAAAAAAACTTTCCAGCGAAAATATGTATTTAGAACCGTGCTATTGCACAATTTCATTTCAATTGCAGACATATAATATTTAAATGATGGCTTCTTAATTTTGCTTTCACGATCATACTGCAAATCCACTACTTGATCCAACGCATATCTTATATCTGTTTCTGGATACATAGAATATGTAGTAACATTCTCTCCAAACATTTTTGCAGAAGAACGGATAATTGCCTCACAGCCATGATTCGCGCTGCCTCCATGATAGCACAAAACAACTCCACTACTCATTATCATCTTCCTTTCATTTTTACTAACAAGTCAATCAGTTGAACCAATAAATAAGATTTGCTCTTATATGCCATCATATAAAGAGGATGAACAAAACAGTCTGACCTTTTTAATGATTCTTCAAATTTAGCACTACTTAAAAT
>NZ_JAFBIZ010000212.1 GCF_021531995.1 Faecalicatena contorta | reverse complement strand
CTTCAATATTGTACCACAGACTTTTCCTGGGTATGGAAAAAAACAAAGAATCTCAATTTTGTGATTATTCAATGTTCCAAATACTTTTTTATCAATTCATCTATGTTATTTGAATTCAATATACTCTTCTCTGTTTCAAAGGTTAATATCAAACGCTCTCCTGGATAAATCCCATTCTTTTGATAAGATTCGATTTTTCGTACTGCCGTTCTGGCATATTCTGGTTTATCCATCATCCCCTCATGTTCCCAATAGATTTCTTGTCCAAGCTTCTTTGACACAAAAGTAAAATCCGGATATACCGTTCCATATCCTTTCAGATATAAAGGCTTTTCATATTTATATGGTATGTTTCTATTATAAAAGAGATCTGCAAGAATTTTCTCTGACTTGGATCTTACCCGTTCGCCTTTTTCTGTAAGGATCACTGCTGTTCCTTCCTGAAATTCTTTTCCTTGATATTCTTCTGCATACCACTCATCAAGAAGCTGCTTCCATGTTGGCTCCACAGGCGTAACAAGGGCTTGTCTGTCTGCATGCAAAGATGTGAAAAGCTCCTCAATCTCATCATCTGAATAATCCTTCGTGATTTTCTTAATCTGCTTTAGTCTCGCTTCTGCCTTTTTATCACAGACAAATTATAAGTCTTCTGTGCCAGCCTCTGGGGTAAATATTTGTCTGATTTCGAAATATAGATTCCACTGTTATCTTCTGTACAGTGGTAATATCTGATTTTATTTTTATCTTTGGAAATTCTAAGATGCCCATCCGGTGCCGTAGACAAGCCTGTTTTTGCTTTTTCTACAATATTTTCCAGATATTTCTGCTCCCGTAAAAGCATTTGTTTTAGACCTCGCATAACATCTTTCTCCTCCTATTGCCTTATATTTGATTTCTTGGATTTGCAGTCATCCTTCAACGATGACTTAGATGACTTGTTTGAGATTTTTTAGAATTGCGGTCATCTGCCGCCTCTAATTGGGGTGATCTAGTTTGGACTTTTTCGAATTGCGGTCATCCTTCAACGATGACTTAGATGACTTGTTTTAGACTTTTTTCGAATCAGGTCATTCGATGACACTGACCGAGGTGACCTGTATAAAGAATAATTGAATCTACGGTCAATGATCTGACCAAATATTAAGAAATCCCGGAAGCAATTTCGCTTCCGGGACAAAATTCTTTTTGATATCTTTGAAACAAACTCGAGAAAACTCCGTTTTCTCTCGTTGTCGCTTCGCTCCAGATTAACGTTTGCTGAACTGCGGAGCGCGACGAGCTGCTTTGAGACCGTATTTCTTACGTTCTTTCATACGTGGATCACGTGTTAAGAATCCAGCTTTCTTAAGTACTGGTCTGTAATCTGCATCTGCCTCAAGAAGTGCTCTTGCTACACCATGACGGATTGCTCCAGCCTGTCCTGTATATCCGCCACCTTTTACGTTAACGATAACATCAAATTTTCCTTCTGTCTCTGTAGCTGTTAATGGCTGACGAACTACAACCTTTAATGTCTCAAGACCGAAATACTCATCGATATCTCTTTTATTGATTGTGATCTTACCTGTTCCTGGTACTAAATATACTCTTGCAATTGATTTTTTTCTTCTTCCTGTTCCGTAGAATCTTGCACTAGCCACTGTAATATCCTCCTTTCAAACCTTTCCTTAGAATTTCAGTTCAACTGGTTTCTGAGCCTGCTGCTCATGATCTGGTCCAGCGTATACATGAAGCTTCTTAATCATAGATCTTCCTAAAGGTCCCTTTGGAAGCATACCCTTTACAGCAAGTTCGATTACTTTTTCAGGTTTCTTGTTCATCATCTCTGCTAATGTAGTTTCTTTCATTCCACCTACATATTCAGAGTGATTGTAATAAATCTTCTGATTCAGTTTCTTACCTGTTACATTTACTTTTTCTGCATTTACAACGATTACATAATCGCCTGTATCAACATGCGGTGTGAATTCCGGCTTATTCTTTCCTCTTAAAACCTTAGCTACTTCTGATGCAAGACGTCCCAAAGTGTATTCAGAAGCGTCAACTACATACCATTTTCTTTCAATCTTATCTGGATTAGCCATATAAGTTTTCATCGGTTTACCTCCTGTGAATCATTAACATTATTCATGATAATTATATCGAAATCAGCAAGACTCCGGGGCTTTGGTTTCTTACTGTTTCTCCTTTTGTCATACTTGTTCATTATAT
>NZ_JAFBIZ010000211.1 GCF_021531995.1 Faecalicatena contorta | reverse complement strand
GTACCAGATATATAACCGCGTATTCCAGTTTGAGTAGATGTAACAAGATATTTAAATACAAATCGATAAGTTGCTTGAGTAGAACTGTCCTTGACTAATGTGGGAGATAAAATGGATCCTGCTATTCCCGTCAAAACCTGATGGGAAGGATCGTATGCTTTTGTAATTTTGTTGCTGCTGATATCAACTTTAAAACTAGCTTTCCACGCACTTCCAGATGTATACGATATTAAATATGACCCATTGGAAACCCGTAAAGTTCTCGGAAGTTCTTCAATTGTTACATAATCAATATCCCCATTTTCATTCTGAATTTCAAATGTTTGTATTCCACCCTTGGAAAGGTCATACGATGCCTCGGATGGAAAAGAAGAATCTGCGGCAGCAGCACTAACAGGAGTTGCCGTGAAGAATAGAATGAAAAATGTTGTGGCGATACTAGTTATCCGTTTAAGTTTGTTGTTCAATAGAATCCCTCCTTTTTTATCTTATAACTTCTCGGAATCTTCATCCCTGATTTTATAAGGCTTTCAGACCCCTATCTCAAAAAATCACCCACTTCTTTGCAAAAAACGCTTGACAAATCGCCCCAAATTTGCGGCGAAGCCGATTGATTATAGTTTATTTCAAGCGACTGGAAGCGATTTTTTTGTTACCTTGTAATCCTGGCGGCCATACCGCCTATCTGAATACCTTCGTATCTGATTTCCTGAAATTTTATCCTGATTCCTTCGTACTCTCTAAAAGTACCTGGGATTATATCGTGCAGTTTTGGTGCCTCGATCTTTCCCTGACGGATTCCATTATAGAATGCTACTCCGTTTTTGGACCGGAACCACGGCCCCTTCATGCATGCTTCGTTCCTACCTGCATGCTTTGAAACTGGAAGTGACTTCCATCACAGTATGGTGCCGCATGCTCAGGGAAACGCCCCTTTATGCTATCCTTAGTGGATTCCCTGTCGGGGATACTCATAGTGTCGGGACTTTTTATGATTTCTTTTCCCGTATCTGGCAGGATGATTCCAACGACCTTTCCCCGAAAGACCGTTTCCCTAAAATGAAACCTCCCAAGGGGAAAAAGAAAGGAGATAAGACTCCCTGTGACTCTTCCAGTGTTGCTTCCAAACTTCTTCCTCTGCTGGAACGCTGGCAGTTAAAACCTGTAAATCCTTTTTTTCTCGTTTTCAGCCTCTATAAACAACAGTTCCTGGATCTTTCCATCTGTAAAGGATTAATCGTTCCAGACCATCTGGCTCTTGCCGGTGACGGCACTCCTGTCCGGACTGCTGCACGACAGAGAAAAAAACGAATCTGTAAATGTAAGGAAAATGGCTGCCCTTCCTGTAACTGCAAACGTCATTATTCTCAGCCGGACTGTAACTGGGGATGGGATTCCCACCGGGAATGCTATTTTTTCGGTTACCACCTCTACATGTATGTGGCCTCCGATTCCTACAGTGATCTTCCTGTATTTTCTCTTTTAGAGCGTGCTTCCCGCCATGATATGCTTTCTTTTCTTCACTCTTTTTTTACCATGAAAGCATACCTTCTGGAATTCCGTATTGTGAAACTCCTTCTGGACTCGGCCCATGATGCTTACCCTGTCTATGAATACTGCAGACGGGAAAATATCACACCCTTTATTGACCTCAATCCCGGATATACCGGACATTTTACCTATAAGGATGATTTCACCATTGATAAGGATGGGGTTCCTATCTGTAAGTTGGGCTTACGTATGCATAAAGATGGATATGAGGCTGCCAAACACAGAGCGAAATACCGGTGCCCAAAA
Source organism: Faecalicatena contorta (assembly GCF_021531995.1). Classification (GTDB taxonomy): domain Bacteria; phylum Bacillota; class Clostridia; order Lachnospirales; family Lachnospiraceae; genus Dorea_A; species Dorea_A contorta_A. The sequence continues at coordinate 496 of NZ_JAFBIZ010000211.1, read as the reverse complement.
GCAGACCGGAAACTTGGCTGTTTCTGCGAGTATCCCTGTTCACCAGCGAAATACGGCAGAATCGTACATATCTTTACCGATGACAATCCAAGGTTATTTAACATACCGCCAAGAGACAGTAAAGCATGGGAAAAGGAATATGACGGAAGGACCTTCGTGGAACGTTCTAACAAACGTGAGAAAGAAGACTATAAATTAGAAGACGGCAGGCACCGCTCTACGAAGATGTGGTACTGCCACCTCTATGGCATCATGATGCTACAACATCTTGATGCCTGGGAAATGCCGTCAGTCGAGGCATTTCAAAATTCATTATTAAGATTGGCCTCTTAATAATGTTATCTTAAACGACTCCATAAAATTTTTCAAGGCATAGTATCCTCTATGTCCAATGTTTATGTCCATTTCTCGTAAATTTCTTTTCCTGCACGATATTCAGTTGTCAATTTTCGGTTGGAACCTCATTCATTGAGATTCCGAGAAGTTATTCTTACAT
>NZ_JAFBIZ010000210.1 GCF_021531995.1 Faecalicatena contorta | reverse complement strand
CTCTAAGCCAGAATTATGTAAAATGTATGTAAGGTAAAAGTGTTATGATGTCCGCAAATCTGAATATGACATTGTTATAAATCCGTAAAAAAGAAAAAGAATCAGAACAATAAAAGATTGACGAGTTGTGTTTGGATTTCAAAAGATAATTTTGTCTCTTGCACAATACTTTTGTGAATGATATACTTTCCACGTATTTGTATTGTATCCCAGGCATCAAAATGAAAAGAGGCGATAAAGGGGGATCATGAAAAAGATGGATAATCCGAGTAAGTACGATATCAGAATTGAATGGTAACAAAAAGGAAGAAACTTCTTTAGACATATTCATGGTTTTTCATTATTTGTCACTGCTTTTTCGATGTGGGAATAATAACAAGGAGGAAAAGAGAATATGAAGAAACAACAAGGAAACAACGGAAACGTTTTGTGGATGACAGAGCTTGCGCTTATGGCGGCAATCGTAATCATCATGGCATTTACTCCGCTGGGATATTTGAGAGTGGGCGCTATTGAAATGACATTTATTGTCATACCGGTTGCGGTTGGAGCAGTGATGTTAGGTGTGAAAGGTGGAGCTATCCTGGGACTGATATTTGGTCTTAGCAGCTTTGCACAATGCTTTGGTATGAGTGCGTTTGGTACCATGCTGTTTGGAGTGAATCCAGTCGGTACAGCATTTGCCTGTATCGTTCCACGTATTTGTGTTGGAGTCGTACCGGCACTTTTATATAAAGTATTCCGTAAGATTGACAAGAAAGATAGATGGAGTATTGCCGTTTCCTGTCTTTTAAGCCCACTTACGAACACAGCTTTATATCTGGCCTGTGTTTGTTTTATTTTTCAGCAGGAAATGATGGATATGTACCAGTATACAGGAAAGGGCGGTCTGCACTTTCTTTTCTGGGTGTTTGCCCTGGTAGCGCTGAATGCAGTCTTAGAAGCAGTATCCAGTTTGTTGATCGGAACTGCGATCTGCAAAGCATTAAAGAAAGTATTTCGTCAGTAAGAGGAGTGATTACAGATGAAAACAATTGATATTATGGAAATTGAAGGATTTTCAGTTGGACATGCACAGGATGTGGAAGGCGGGACCGGATGTACGGTAGTCCTTTTTGATACATCCAGCCCTGCGGGTGTAGATGTAAGAGGCGGCGGCCCGGCATCCAGAGAAACTCCATTATTAAATCCGGTAGCCGATGCGACAGGAATTCATGCGATTCTGTTATCCGGCGGTTCTGCTTTTGGACTTGATGCTGCAGGTGGAGTCATGCGTTATCTGGAAGAGAGAGATATTGGGTTCGATGTTGGCGTGACAAAGGTTCCGCTTGTCTGCCAGTCTTCGTTATTCGATCTTCAGGTCGGAAAAGTGGATGTACGTCCAGATCAGAACATGGCATATCAGGCCTGTGAAAATGCTTCCAGAGAAAAAATGGAAGAAGGCAATGTGGGGGCAGGTACGGGATGTACCATTGGAAAAATCCTTGGACCTGACAAATCCATGAAAAGTGGAATCGGAACCTATGCGGTTCAGGTTGGAGACATTCAGGTAGGAGCAATCGTTGCCGTCAATGCCCTTGGTGATGTATACGATACAGAAACAGGAAAACAGATTGCAGGGTTGCTGGTAGATGGAAAACTTGCTTCCTCTGAACAGGTGCTTTGGAACATGGCCGGCAAGGAGACAGACCTTTTTACAGGAAATACAACATTGGGCATTGTTATTACCAACGCCAAATTTGATAAAACACATTTAAATAAAATTGCTTCAATGGCACACAACGGCTATGCACAGGCAATCCGTCCGGTACATACAACGGCAGATGGAGATTCCATCTATGCAGTCAGTGTAGGAAATGTGGAAGGAGACTTAAATGCCATTGGATCTTTAAGCGCTTATGTCATGGGAAAAGCCATTGGACAGGCAGTAAGAAGTGCAAAAAGTGCATATGGACTTCCAGGGGTGGAAGAGAATAAAAAAGTGTGCTGAGCACACTTTTTTATATTTTTGGATTATTATGAGCTGTCGTCTTCTCTCATGGAATGTAAAAAATCTTTTATTACTTCTTGATTTTTTGTCCATTCAGTTCAGATCAGCCTTGGTATATGGAACTGCAGGCTTGATCTCATAGATATCTGCCTTTGCAGCTCCATGCCAGTGCTTTACGCCTACCGGAATATTGATGCAGTCTCACGGCTTCATTTCTACTGCATCCTTGTCCCATCTCCCTATTTCGACTTTAAGATATTACGACAAGGAAGGATTCTTCCCCAATCTTATGAGAAAAGGCAATATCCGTTACTTCAGCGACGATGAACTAGAGGCTATCCGCGTGATTGAGTGCCTCAA
>NZ_JAFBIZ010000020.1 GCF_021531995.1 Faecalicatena contorta | reverse complement strand
ATATTCAAATTATTACATTTGGGAGAACCATTTGTATGGCAAGGAATCCAAAATGTGCGGATTGTTTCTTGAAAAAATACTGTAAACAGTATAGAATGTAAAAAATATAGAGGAATTTTATGAAAGAAGGAAGTAATTCATGAATTTTAATAATAAAAGGACCAGGAGAATCATCGCAATCGTTATTATGATTGTAATTGTCGCTATGATTGCGACCATGATTATTCCATACCTGGTTTAACGAGAATACTAAGGGGGAACCAGAAGGGGAATGGCTGAGAATCGTCATAGGATAAAAAGAGGAAGCAGCAGAAGGGAAACAGCCCTGCGAAGGAAAAGAAGGATACTGATCCTGGGAATGGCGCTTGTATTTGCGTGTATCGTTGTGGGAATCACCTACGCGGTGCTGTATCATTATGTTTCGGGATTCCCGGAGGATAAGATATGTGACAATATCTATATCGGGGAATGTGATGTTTCCGGCATGAGCCGTCAGGAAGCGAAAGCAGTCCTTGTGGAAAAGCAGGAGAAGGACAAAACGTTGACAGTCAGCCTGAAAGTGGACGAAAAGCATACGGTAGCGACGCTTGAGGAGATGGGGATTCAATATGCAGATATTGACAAACTTACCAAAAAGGCGGTCGAGTATGGCAAGACGGGGAGCGTCTGGATCCGAAGCAGGCAGATCGGCAGGCTGAAGAAAGAGAAGAAAGTATTTGCCTGTGAGATCTCGCTGGATGATGAGAAAGCAAAGCAGGTGATCACGCAGAGAGCAGTTCCGCTGGCGGCGCATGCCAAAGATGCGAAGATCGTCAGAAAAGAAAATGCATTTAAGATCACGGAAGAGCAGGATGGCCAGACGGTCGATATGAAGGCTGCGATTCAAAAGATAGAAAAGAAATTAAACGGAGAATGGGATCACGGCGATTTTTCTGTGAAATTGCCTTTGAAGACGGAGAAACCATCGATTGTTAAGAAAGATCTGGAAAGCATTCAGGATGTGCTGGGAACATTTTCCACAGATGCCGGAGGGGGAGAACGCTGGCAGAATCTGAAGACGGGGGTAGAGCATCTGAACGGAAAGATCCTGATGCCGGGAGAACAGTTGTCTGTGCATGACGAGACGGCGCCATATGACGCAGAGCATGGGTATGTGGAAGCGGGATCGTATGAAAACGGGCAGGTGGTGAATTCTTATGGCGGAGGAATCTGTCAGGTGTCCACCACTTTGTACAATGCGGTGCTGTATGCAGAACTTGAAGTGATTGAAAGATATCCGCATTCTATGCTGGTTGCTTATGTAGACCCGTCCAGAGATGCGGCGATCGCGGGTGATTATCTGGACTTTATTTTCCAGAATAATTATAAGACCCCAATCTATCTGGAAGGTGAGATTGATGATAACAATCAGCTTAGATTTACCATATATGGAAAAGAAACAAGGGATCCGGACCGTACGATCGAATTTGAAAGTGAGACATTGAAAACGGAAGATTACGGAGTGGTGTATCAGGAAAATATGCAGGCGGCTCTTGGAAGTATGAAGTATTCCGGAAGCCCACACACCGGAAAAGTGGCACAACTGTGGAAAATCGAGTATAAAAACGGCAAGGAAGTCAAACGGGAGATTGTGAACAACAGTACCTATGAAAAATCGGATCAGATCATAGAGATCGGAACGGCATCGAATAATCCTTCCGCGACGGTGCTGGTGAGAAATGCGATTGCAACACAGGATCCGAATAAGATTAATGCAGCAATCAATGAGGCAGCCAATCTGGCATCCGGTGCATCATCCGGTACATCGTCCGGTACATCGTCGGGTTCATCATCCGGTGCATCGTCCCAGACATCGTCCGAAGAAGAGTCGGGAGGGGAAGGCCGGAGCCCGGATTCACAGTAAGGGTATAGTGGCAAAAATGCAAAGGATCATAGAGTAAGTGGCGTACTTGAACAGAAAGGAAATTGGCAGCAGATGAAAGTAGAGACACAGACGGAGCAGATGATAAGTGAGACGGCTTATGTATGTGGTCAGTCCAAATATATCGGCGTTCATGCACTCGCACAGGCAGTGAATTCACTGGCTGCTGCAGGTGCGCCCTGCTGTGGCGTCAGTGCCCGCATTCTGCTCCCGCCGTATGTATATAAGTCCAGGATCAACGGAATGCGTAAGATGCTTAAAGAAGCCTGCAGAGAGCATCAGATAGAACTGATGGAACTTACAGGTGAACAGAATCCGGTTGTGAATTATCCGATGGCGATCGTTACGGGAATTGCACACGCGCCGAAGGAGGAGCCCTGGTGTCTGGAAACCGCACGAGCCGGTAAGGACATTGTCCTTGTGGGCTGGGTCGGTATGGACGGCATGCTCAGAATTGCAGAAGAAAGAGAAAAAGAGTTAAAGATGCGTTTTGCCCCTGCATTTATCAATCAGATACTTTCTTACAGGCAGAAGATATTTGCGCTACGGGAAATTGATGTTGCAAAAGCCAGGGGCGTATCTGCCGTACGTCAGATCAGAGAAGGCGGTATTCTGGCGGCACTGTGGGAACTTTCAAAAGAACTGGATACGGGACTGGAGCTGGATATGAAACAATTTTCTATCCTGCAGGAGACGATAGAAGTCTGCGAACATTTTCGCCTGAATCCGTATCAGCTGATATCCACAGGAAGTTTTCTTATGGTAACTGACGATGGGGAAGTACTGGCAGATGCGCTGAGAGAACAGAAGATTCCGGCGTCTGTAATCGGACGCACCAGGAACAACAATGATAAGATAATACATAACGGAGAAGAAGTGCGGTATATAGACCGTCCGGCGCCAGATGAGATTCTTCGGTTATTTGATGGAGGTAAGACAGATGGAGACAGACAAGACAGCAGAGATCAGAAAACAGATCCTTCTGTATCTGGAGAAGAATAGCAGAGTAGAGCTTGGAGAACTGGCAGTTCTTCTGGGAACGGATGAAGTAACGATTGCCAATGAGATGGCAGCCATGGAAAAGGAACAGATCATCTGTGGCTATCATACATTGATCAACTGGGATAAAGCAGGAAGTGAGTATGTCAATGCCCTGATCGAGGTGAAGGTAACGCCGCAGAGAGATAAGGGATTTGATGAGACGGCAGAGAGAATCAGCAATTATCCGGAGGTGGAGGCAGTATATCTGATCTCCGGCGGATATGATCTGATGGTTCTGATTGAGGGAAGAACGATTCAGGAGATCTCCAGATTCGTTTCAAGCAAGCTGGCACCGATCGAGGATGTAGTCAGCACTGTGACATATTTTATTATGAAAAAATACAAAGATCACGGAACGCTTATGATCGAAAAGAAAAAATCAGAAAGGATGCTGGTGACACCGTAATGAGAAATCCACTATCAAGAAAAATAACCGGCATTGAACCCTCTGGAATTCGTAAATTCTTTGACATTGTAAGTGAGATGCCGGATGCAATCTCTCTTGGCGTAGGAGAGCCTGATTTTGATACGCCGTGGAGAATCCGGGAAGAGGGAATCTATTCTCTGGAGCGGGGACGTACTTTTTATACGTCCAATGCAGGATTAAAGGAACTGAAGATAGAGATAGGAAGATATTTAAATCGAAAGATTCAGGTGGATTATGACCCGGATCATGAGATCCTGGTAACGGTAGGCGGAAGTGAAGGAATTGATGTTGCGCTTCGTGCAATGCTGGATCCGGGGGATGAGGTGCTGATTCCGCAGCCGAGCTATGTATCCTATCTGCCATGTACCATTCTGGCGGATGGTGTTCCGGTTGTCATTCCACTTCAGCAGAAGAATGAATTTAAACTGACGGCAGAAGAGCTGGAAGCGCACATTACACCGAAGACCAAGATTCTGGTACTGCCTTATCCCAATAATCCGACGGGAGCAATTATGACCAGAGAAGATCTGGAACCAATCGCAGAAGTCATCAGAAAACATGATCTGTATGTGCTTTCTGATGAGATTTATTCGGAATTGACTTATAAGTACGATCATGTGTCGATCGCATCTCTTCCGGGCATGAGAGAACGGACACTGGTGATCAATGGATTCTCCAAAGGATTTGCCATGACCGGATGGAGACTGGGATACATATGCGGACCTGCAGTGATCACAGAGCAGATGGTGAAGATTCATCAGTTTGCGATTATGTGTGCGCCGACGAACAGCCAGTATGCGGCAGTGGAGGGACTGAGACACTGTGAGGATGAAGTGCAGCAGATGCGGACGGCTTATAATCAGAGAAGACGGTTTCTGATGCATGAATTTGCCAGAATGCGCCTGGATTGTTTTGAACCATTCGGAGCATTTTATATCTTTCCTAATATTCAGGAATTCGGCATGACTTCAGAAGAATTCGCAATGCGGTTCCTGGAGGAGGAAAAAGTAGCTGTTATTCCGGGAAGTGCGTTCGGAGAATGTGGAGAAGGATTTATAAGAGTTTCTTATGCGTATTCTCTGGAGGATCTGAAAGAGGCGATCGGGCGTCTGGGAAGCTTTATCGGGCGTCTGAGAAATAAACGATAGAAAATATGATTGAAAGATGGAACAGATAGCGTTGGTGGGATACTGACGCTATCTGCATGTCCGGATGTGAATCTGGTCACATATAATAATATGAAAAGGAGTATGAATATGCTGAATATTGTATTACATGAGCCTGAAATACCGGCCAATACGGGAAATATCGGAAGAACCTGTGTGGCGACAAATACCAGGCTGCACCTGATCGAACCTCTGGGGTTCCGCCTGAATGAAAAGAGTCTGAAGCGTGCGGGAATGGACTACTGGGATCAGTTGGATGTGAGAACCTATATTGATTATCAGGATTTTCTTGAGAAAAATCCGGGAGCCAGAATCTATATGGCTACAACGAAGGCTGAAAAAGTATATACAGAGGTATCTTATGAACCAGACTGTTACATCATGTTTGGAAAAGAAAGTGCGGGAATACCGGAAGAGATTCTGGTACATCACAAGGATGACTGTGTACGTATTCCGATGGTAGGAGATATCAGATCTCTGAATCTTGGTAATTCGGTAGCGATCGTCCTGTACGAGGCGTTGAGACAGAATGGATTTGCAGGGATGAATCTGGAAGGGCGCCTGCACAGACTGCAGTGGTAGAAGAATCCGGCAGCCAGAGTTTCACCAAAAGGAAAGAGCGGGCATATGATAGGATAGATATTCATTTCAAGGAGAGCATAGATATGGAGAATAAACTGCCTTTTTATATGACGTATCCAATACCGTTTTTATATGATGATGAACGATTAAACCGTCGGGATTACGATTATATGAAAAGTATCTATCCGGATACGGCAAAGCGTATAGTTCCATATATAGAGGAGGAATGCGACCGTATGGAATATGATGGAAGTATGATGTATGATGAGTACCCGGACCGACTGCAGCTTCATCTGATGTGCAAAAGAATCTATGATCGCGCAAAGGAAGAAGAAAAAGCCCCGGGCAAATGGCTGCAGGATCTGGTGGAAGTAATGGTGTATCAGGAACTGTGCCGCAGAAGGCAGGAACACAGGAGCTATAAGAGAAGACTGTATTAGAGGATGAAGAGAAACATATTAACAATCCGGATGAAGGAAAACAGGATGAAAATGGATTTTGCGTTTGGAAAATGGATGTGCTAATATATTTTTGATAGACGAAGGAGGAAGACTGCTATGGATAATATTATATTTATCGGAATGCCTGCAGTGGGAAAGAGTACGGTAGGTGTGGTAGTGGCGAAGCGCCTGGGTTACCAGTTTATGGACACGGATCTTCTGATACAGGAAGAAGAGGGAAAGTTGCTGAAGGATATCATTGAAGAAAGAGGAACAGAAGGGTTCCTGGAAGTAGAAGACCGTGTAAACGCCGGGGTTGATGTAACGCACACGGTTATTTCTCCGGGAGGTAGCGTTGTTTATTGTGAGAAGGCGATGCAGCATTACAAAGAAATCGGTACGGTTGTATATTTGCAGGCATCATTTGGAACAATAAATAAAAGATTAAATAACGCAAAAAACCGCGGGGTAGTACTTAGAGAAGGGCAGACTTTGAAGGATCTCTATGATGAGAGGGTACAGCTTTTTGAAAGATATGCTGATGTGACAGTATGTGAAGACGGATTGAAGCTGGAAGATACGATTGAGAAGGTGCTGGATGTACTGGAAATCGAATAAAACTCTCTGATATTGTCCGGTTCAGCCATCATCGGTCAGACGGCTGCAGTCATGTAGAAATGCCGTGTCAGAAGGCCTGGTGATGGCTGAACTGTTACGATCAGATTACATAATTGTAAAAAATATTTTACAATTTGGAATTTTATGATATAATAGCCACGAATATAGATTGTAAGACAGAGATTTGAGAGAGTGAATAGATAGTAATATAGAGGTGTAAGATGGAACAATATATTATTAAAGGCGGACATCCGCTTGTTGGCGAAGTGGAGATTGGCGGAGCGAAGAATGCAGCATTGGCAATTCTTGCCGCAGCGGTTATGACGGATGAAACTGTGCTGATAGATAATCTGCCGGATGTAAATGATATTAATGTGCTTTTGGACGCGATTGCAGGGATTGGTGCGAATGTACACCGGATTGACCGGCATACAGTAAAGATTAATGCAAAGAGTATCTGCAATGTTGATATTGAGTATGATTATATCAAAAAAATTCGTGCGTCTTATTACCTTTTAGGAGCATTACTTGGAAAGTACAAACGTGCGGAAGTAGCACTGCCGGGAGGATGCAATATCGGAAGCAGACCGATCGACCAGCATCTGAAAGGGTTCCGCGCCTTAGGGGCAGATGTAGAGATTGAATATGGCAAGATTATTGCGGAAGCCGACAGACTGGTAGGAAAGCATATTTATTTTGACGTAGTAAGTGTAGGTGCGACCATTAATGTTATGATGGCAGCAACGATGGCTGAGGGAACAACGATCATGGAGAATGTGGCAAAAGAGCCGCATGTCGTGGACGTAGCGAATTTCCTGAACAGCATGGGAGCCAATATCAGAGGTGCAGGAACAGACGTGATCAAGATCCGTGGGGTTTCCCGTCTGCACAGTACAGAATATTCTGTAATTCCGGATCAGATCGAAGCAGGAACCTTTATGTTTGCGGCAGCAGCGACCAAAGGAGATGTGACAGTACTGAATGTCATTCCAAAGCATCTGGAAGCAACCATTGCGAAACTGGTAGAGATCGGATGCGAAGTAGAAGAGTTTGATGATGCGGTCCGCGTCGTATCCAAGGGCGGACTGACAAGTACACACGTGAAGACACTTCCGTATCCGGGATTTCCGACAGACATGCAGCCGCAGATCGGCGTTACACTGGCTTTATGCAAGGGGACAAGTATCATCACGGAAAGCATATTTGAAAATCGATTCAAATATCTGGACGAACTGGCAAGAATGGGTGCAAATGCCAAGATAGAAGGAAATTCAGCTACGATCGAAGGAGTGGAGGGATTCTCCGGAGCGAGAGTCAGCGCACCGGATCTTCGTGCAGGCGCGGCACTGTGTATCGCAGGACTGGCAGCAGAAGGCATCACAATCGTGGATGATATCATATATATTCAGAGAGGCTATGAACGATTCGAGGAAAAACTCTGCAGTCTCGGCGGAATGATTGAAAAAGTGGCGTCAGAAAAAGATATTCAGAAATTCAAATTAAAAGTTGGCTAAACTTTAAAAAGGGACGGAGGATTTTTAAAAATCCTCCGTCCCTTTTTAAAGTGGAAAATGGGGAATGTGTGTGGATAAGATGTGGAGAAAAAACAGGTATTTTATATTATTGGTTGCTTCAATCGTGAATTTTGTGCATGGGAATCCTTATATCTGGACGGTTTTCCAGCCTTATGTGAGGGAAGAGTATGATCTGTCTCTGGCGGCTTCAAGTCTGCCGTTTACGATTATTATCGCTATATTTGCGCTGGGGAATATGATTGGTGGATATCTGCAGCACCGGATCGGAGCGAAAAGGACGATCCTTGCAGGAAGTCTGGTAATGTGCGGAGGATTTTTTCTTGCTGCCATGGCGCCTTATCAGATGCCGTGGCTGATCTCTCTGGGATATGGCGCGCTGGGAGGACTGGGATCGGGCTGTGCCTTCAGCATGCTGGTGGCCGTTCCGCAGGCCTGGTTTCCGGATAAGAAGGGACTGGTGACGGGGATTACGGTCGGCGTGGTCGGTGTGTCGGGAGTCATCATGAACCCGCTGTGTGATTATGTCCTGCAATTGCATGGATACCGTTATGCAATGCTGATGGTTACTGTCATCTATGTAATCCTGTGTATGGGCGCATTTTTTATTGAAGAGCCGCTGCCGGAAAAATATGAGGAAATATATGTGGACAATCCGGTGGAAAACAGGGTGGAAAACAATGGTGAAAATTCAGGAGTACGTCAGTATACGACGCGGGAGATGATGGTGACAAAAGAGTATTATCTGATCAGCCTTACGATGGCACTGTCCGTTCCGGCATATGTTCTTGTGAATCCACTTATGAAGTCGCTGGGAATGGAGCGGGGACTGAGCAGTGCACAGGCGCTTGCGGGTGTCATGATCGCTTCGTTTGCCAACATTGCCGGTCGTTTTGCGCTTCCGTGGCTGTCGGATAAGGTGGAACGGAAAAAAGTGATCCAGATCATGTACGCCCTTGCAGCAGTGGCAGTGTCAGGGCTTATCATTGCAAAAGGCTTTCTTTTTATTGTTCTAATCTCTGTGGTCTGTCTGGTATACGGGGGTGTGGTCAGTGTATTCCCGGTACTGGTATCTGACCGCTTCGGGATGAAGTATCAGGGAATGAATTTTGGAGCGGTCATGCTGGGATATGGTCTGGTGTCTGTGATGTGCAGCGGATTACTGGACGCTGCAGGCTTGACATGTTCGTTCCTGATCGCAGGGATTGCATGCGTGGCAGGATTTGTTATAGCGAAGGTATTGTAATGTTGTTATAGCGAAGGTATTGTAAAGGATTGACAGTGATTTTATAAAGTATTAATATAATATATGAAAATTTTATAAAAGGAGAGTTATAGTTATGAATAAAGTGAGTATTGTGTTATTTGTCATCCAGGCGATTGCCGTATTTGGATCCATTGTGAACGGAAATTTATTTTCTATGGGATTATTCGAGTTGCTTGGATTTTTCCTTCCACTTATTATCGGTATTGTTTTGATTGTAAGAGATAATAAGAAAAAGGGAAAATAGGCACAGACACCTATTGACATAGAGTTGAAAAGGGTGTACAGTCTTACTGTTACAAATTATAATAATGAATGAAGCAAACTTTCTCTTATTCAGAGCAGCGGAGATACAAAGGATCTGTGAAACTGCGGCAACCCCGGTGAACGGAAGGTGCCAACCTGAGCGAGTGATCGAACAATAAGAGGATTGGTTTATGATGATATAAAACAGTCCGCTTATCTGCGGGCTGTTTTTTCTGCCTGCAAAGTCCGGACGCTGTTCACAATCATGACTGATGAGGAGAACCGGATGCAAAGGCAGTATCGATCCGGGAGAAAGTAAGCGGGAAGAGATGCCCCCGAATAGAAATGAGCAATGAACGTAAGGGAGCTCTCTTTCAGTAGGAAAGGAGAAAAACATGGAGAAAAGATTATTTACGTCTGAATCAGTAACGGAAGGCCATCCGGATAAAATGTGTGATCAGATATCGGATGCGATTCTGGATGCGCTTGTGGAACAGGATCCGATGAGCCGTGTGGCATGTGAGACATGTACAACAACAGGACTTGTACTTGTCATGGGTGAGATTACAACCAATGCATATGTGGATATTCAGAAGATTGTAAGAGATACCGTAAGAGAGATCGGTTATACCAGAGGAAAATTCGGATTTGACTCCGATACCTGTGGAGTGATTACTGCCATTGATGAGCAGTCCAGTGATATTGCGATGGGGGTTGACAAGGCACTGGAGGCAAAAGAAAATAAGATGTCCGATGAAGAGATCGAGGCAATCGGAGCTGGAGATCAGGGAATGATGTTTGGTTACGCAACGGATGAGACACCGGAATTGATGCCATATCCGATCGCACTTGCACACAAGCTTTCCTACCGCCTGACAGAAGTAAGAAAGAACGGAACACTTCCATACTTAAGACCGGACGGAAAGACACAGGTGACTGTGGAATATGATGAAAATGGAGTTCCTTCCCGCCTGGATGCGGTTGTTCTGTCCACGCAGCATGATCCGGATGTGACACAGGAACAGATCCACGAAGATATCAAAAAATATGTATTTGACGCAATCATTCCGGAAGGAATGGTGGATGAAGGTACCAAGTTCTTTATCAATCCGACGGGACGATTTGTAATTGGCGGACCTCACGGAGACAGCGGACTTACGGGAAGAAAGATCATCGTAGATACCTACGGTGGAATGGCACGTCACGGCGGCGGAGCATTTTCCGGAAAAGACTGTACAAAGGTAGACAGATCTGCAGCTTATGCTGCACGTTATGTGGCAAAGAATATCGTTGCGGCGGGACTTGCAAAGAAATGCGAGATTCAGCTGTCATATGCGATTGGTGTAGCACATCCGACTTCCATCATGGTGGATACATTCGGAACCGGAAAGATCAGTGATGAAAAGATGGTAGAGATGATTCGTGAGAACTTTGACCTTCGTCCGGCAGGAATCATCAAGATGCTTGACCTGAGAAGACCGATCTACAAGCAGACTGCGGCATACGGACATTTTGGACGCACGGACGTTGAGTTCCCATGGGAGAAGCTTGACAAGGTGGAGGATCTGAAGAAGTACTTATAAATCTGTGGCAGGTTTTATAAAAATTTTAGAAATGTTTATGGGCGCTTTGGTGTGAAGCGCCTTTTTTCATGCTATACTTTTAGCGGAGGACGTTGTGTATGAAGCTGAAAACAAGATTGATCATTGCGTTTATTACGGTGACGATCATCCCGATCGTTCTGAGTGTTACGATCATATGGCTGCTGAGTATGTACCAGATGAGTTCCATTGAAAAAACGTATGGAATCACGGATGCAACATTTGAATCGTTTACGAATTCACTGCAGGTATTGTCGAGAGTGACGGAAGAGCCGTATCATGAACTGACACAAATGTCGCGACAGGAGCCTCAGAAGATGGAAGATGCGACCTGTCTGGATGTATTTAATCGTAAAATAGAAGAAAAGAAAGCATATCTGGTAGTCCGAAAAGACAATACCATTGTGTATGTGGGAACGGATTCGGAAAAAGCGTCGGAAGTCATCAGTCAGCTTCCTGCATATGGAGAATCAACTTATACATCGGAAAATGGTACGTATCTTGGCGGAGATGCACAGGCACTGGTTAAGCAGGTGGACTTTCTGTATGCCGATGGCGAACGGGGAAGTGCGTTTATCGTGTCTGACCTTACCAATGTCATTCCGGAAGTGAGAGAATTCTTCTGGGATATCGTGTTTGGAATTATCCTTGCACTGATACTTACGACGGCATGTTTTGTCCTGTGGATCTATCGGGCTGTCATGGGACCGATCAGGAAGATGCAGTCGGCGGCACAGAATATCAAGGAGGGTAATCTTGATTTTGAACTGCGTCCGGATGCAGATGATGAGCTTGGAGGTCTGTGTCAGGATCTGGAAGAGATGCGCCGCAGGCTGAAGGACAGTGCAGAAGAAAAAGTGAAGTACGATAAAGAGAGTAAGGAACTGATCAGCAACATTTCTCATGATCTGAAGACTCCGGTTACGACGATCAAGGGATATGCAGAGGGAATTATGGATGGTGTTGCCGATACGCCGGAGAAGGTGGACAGATACGTCAGAACCATTTATAACAAGGCAAATGAGATGGACACTCTGATCAATGAGCTGACGCTATATTCCAAGATCGATACGAATAAGATCCCTTATAATTTTAATATCGTCTCTGTAAATGCATATTTCGACGATTGTGCGGAGGATCTGTCGCTGGAACTGGAATCCAGTAATGTAGAGTTCCGGTATTTTAATTACGTAGACCCCAGTGTAAAGGTGATCGCGGATGCGGAACAGATTAAGCGGGTTATCCACAATATCATTAATAACTCTCTGAAATATATGGATAAAACAAGAGGTGTCATCAATCTGAGGGTAAAAGATGTGGGAGACTTCGTACAGATAGAACTGGAAGACAACGGCAAGGGCATCGCCGCAAAAGATCTTCCGAATATATTTGACCGGTTTTACCGTACAGATGCATCGAGGAATTCTGCGACCGGAGGAAGCGGTATAGGATTGTCGGTTGTAAAGAAGATTGTAGAGGAACATGGAGGCAAGATATGGGCTACCAGCAGAGAAAAGACTGGCACGACGATGTATTTTGTTCTCAGAAAATATCAGGAGGTACCGATTCATGAGTAAGATATTGATTGTAGAAGATGAAGAAGCGATTGCAGAATTAGAGCGGGATTATCTGGAATTAAGCGGATTTACGGTTGAGGTTGCCAATGATGGTGAGACGGGACTCAAGAAGGCACTGAATGAAGAATATGATCTGTTTATTCTGGATCTGATGCTTCCGGGGATTGATGGGTTTGATATCTGCCGACAGATCAGGGATGTGAAGAACACACCGATCGTCATGGTATCTGCAAAGAAGGATGATATTGATAAGATCCGGGGCCTGGGGCTTGGCGCGGATGATTATATGACGAAGCCGTTCAGTCCGAGTGAACTGGTTGCCCGAGTAAAGGCGCATCTGGCAAGATATGACCGGCTGACCGGAAGTGCGGTGGAAAAGAACAAGGTCATTGAGATTCGTGGACTGAAGATCGATACGACTGCAAGACGTGTATGGATCAACGGTGAGGAAAAGACATTTACGACAAAGGAGTTTGACCTACTGACGTTTCTTGCGAGTCATCCGAACCATGTATACACCAAGGAAGAGCTGTTCCGGGAGATCTGGGATATGGAATCGATCGGGGATATCGCAACGGTGACGGTGCATATCAAGAAGATCCGTGAGAAAGTGGAGATGGATACGTCGAATCCGCAGTATATTGAGACGATCTGGGGAGTCGGATATCGTTTTAAAATATAAGAAGAGTAAGAGGGGCCGCGGCAAAAGAGATGAGCGATTCATCCGTAGTGCAGCGGCTCCCTTTTTATTAGACCAAGGGGCGAGATTTCATAAAGAAAGACAGACTTTGAAAAAATTGCATTACTGAACCGTAGATTGGTGAGCCTGATGGGCGTATATATTATTTTTATCTTCTGATCTCCTCTTTTTTTACTTTTGTGTGAAATGTTTCAACCTGTTTTCAACATAATTGGGCAATTGTTAAATAACTCAATATCCATGCCCATTATCTCTTCATTTTTCACTAAAAACATAGAGTTATTGGGATGAATCGTTTCGTTTTTCAAGATACGCCCATAAAGCGTGTTATTCAGGTACGCCACCGGAGTACTTGTCACGAGTCGGGATGTTCATTGTATTTGACAGTTTTTTGTATAATCAATATAATGATGCCATAGTGAAGTATTATAGTATCTTAATCTAAACAGAATGGGGACGGATAGATGAAACAGAAAAAGCGGAGTATCAGATGGAATACGATGGGAATTCTGGTGGGAGGATTTCTTGCTGTGATTCTGGCGGGGGCGGTCCTTCTGTGGCTGCCGGTCAGCAATCAGAAGCCCATTACATTTCTGGATGCGTTGTTTACGGCGACGACATCGGTATGTGTGACAGGACTTGTGACAGTGACGCCTGCGACACAGTTTACACTGTTTGGTAAGGTGATACTTCTTATACTGATCCAAATCGGCGGTCTGGGAGTAATTGCATGTGCGACTTCATTTTTTATCATAATAAAACGTAAAATTACGATCAAAGAGAGAGTCCTGATTCAGGAAACCTATAATATGGATACCATCGGCGGCATGGTGGGACTGGTAAAAAAGATCCTGACGGGGACACTTCTGGTCGAGGCAGCAGGTGCGATTCTGTATGCCGTTCAGTTTATCCCGGAATACGGTCCGGCAAAAGGCGCCGGATATGCGCTGTTCCATTCAGTATCGGCATTCTGTAATGCAGGCATAGACATTCTGGGTGATTCCAGTCTTGCAAAGTATGCGCTGAATCCGCTTGTAAATATTACGACTATGCTCCTGATTGTTCTTGGAGGACTGGGATTTACCGTATGGTATGATGTGATCGAAAATGGAAAACGAATCCACAGGCATGAGGTGCCGAAGCGTTGGTGGTTCACACGGCTGAAGCTGCATTCCAAGCTGGCAATCGTGACAACCGCAGTGCTCCTGGGGATCGGAACGTTGCTGACATTGGTGATGGAATATCAGAATCCGGAGACGATCGGGCAGATGAGCTTTGGCGGAAAGCTGATGACTTCTCTGTTTCAGTCGGTGACGACGAGAACTGCGGGATTCTTTACGATACCGCAGGCGAGTATGCATGAGGAGACCAGATTCGTATGTATGATCCTGATGTTTATCGGCGGATCGCCGGGAGGAACTGCCGGTGGAGTGAAGACAACGACGGTTACCATGCTTGTGCTTACCTGTATTACACTGGTGCGTGGCGGACACGATACGGAATGCTTTGGACGCAGGATCTCCAGAAGCAATTTCCGTATGGGGATTACGATCATCATGCTGTCATTTACCATATTCCTGACAGGGACGACGCTGATTGCTATATTTGAACCTGACAGTACCCCGTTTTTGAATATCATGTATGAGACGGCGTCTGCGATCGGTACCGTGGGATTGACAGCCGATGTGACAGCAGGTCTGACGGTGGCGAGTCGGATCGTGATCATGATCATGATGTATACAGGACGACTCGGCCCGATGACACTGGCACTTCTGTTCGCGGGAAAGCCGAATCCGAGAGACCGGATCCGGGAGCTTCCGTCAGAACGGATTATGGTAGGATAATCGGATAGAATATTGGTAGAATATATGTGGAAGATAGATGGGATAGATGGAGGAGTAAAATATGAAAAAACAATATGCGGTATTCGGAATGGGAAGCTTCGGTGAAAGTGTGGCGGTTGCATTGCAGGGACTGGGCTGTGAGGTCGTAGCTGTGGATGACGATATGGAGCGGATCGAAGCGGTTGCGAATCGGGTATCCTATGCGATGAAAGCGGACTTTGGGGAACCGGAAGTGATCCGTTCTCTTGGGGCGAGGAACCTTGACGGAGTCGTGGTCGCGGTTGCGGATAATATGGAGGCCAGTATCATGGCTACACTGGTATGTAAGGAGATCGGGGTACCGTATGTGATCTCAAAGGCGAAGAATGATCTTCATGCGACTGTTCTGAAGAAAATCGGTGCGGATGCAGTTATCTTTCCGGAAAAGGAGATGGGGATCCGGCTTGCCAAGACTTTGATGTCTGCGGACTTTACGGACTGGATTTCTTTGTCGCCGGATTACAGCCTGGTAGAGACTGCGGTTCCGACAAAGTGGATCGGCAGATCGGTGCAGGAACTGGATATCCGAAGGAAATACGGAATCAACGTAGTGGGGATTGAAATCGGAGCAGAGGTGAAGATCGATTTTGATCCGACAGAAAAGCTGGAAAAAGGAATGGTTCTGATTCTGGTGGGTTCCAATGAAATGCTGGAGGAGATTCAGAAGTAAAGACAGGTGCACTTAGGCGATATAGATTGATGTGAGGGAGGAAGCTGCATGATTACAAGCACTTCAAACGCCAGGATTAAGCGACTGGTGAATCTGAAGAAAAAGAGAAAGGCAAGAGATGAAGAAAAGGTGTTTCTTGTAGAAGGAATCCGTATGTTCCGGGAAGTGCCGCTTCGGCAGCTGAGGGAAGTATACGTATCAGAGTCCTTTTACAAAAGGGAAAGAACGGTGATAGAACAGGTACTTGGAAGGTCCGGCATCCGACCGGAGGAATTGTCGGATACGGTATATGCATACGTGTCAGATACGAAGACTCCGCAGGGGATCCTGTGTGTGGTCAGCCAGATGGAATATACAGAGGAAGAGGTCATGGGCGGTACATGTCCGCTGATTCTGGTGCTGGACCGGCTGCAGGATCCGGGCAATCTGGGAACGATTCTCAGAACTGCGGAAGGAGCCGGGGTTACGGGAATCATTATGGATCAAGAATGCGTGGATGTATACAATCCAAAGACGATTCGTTCTACCATGGGTTCTGTATACCGTATGCCATTGCTGCATGTGAAGGATCTGGTGAAAGAGATTCAGAACCTTAGAGCCCGTGGGATACGCACGTACGCTGCACATCTGGAGAGTGCACGGGATTATGACAGGGAAGATTACCGGAGACCCTGTGCGTTTCTGATCGGCAATGAAGGAAACGGGCTTCGAAGAGAGGTCGCAGATGAGGCGGATTCATATATCAAAATTCCGATGTGCGGACAGGTAGAATCCCTGAATGCGGCAATTGCCGCCAGCATCCTGATGTTTGAGGCCGGGCGTCAGAGGAGAGGGCGGGAGCTGTAGGTAAGATTTGATTTCTCTCATAGAGTATAGTAATATAAAAGAATAGCAATACTAAGATGAAAAAGAGAGGACAGAATATGAAGATGATCTATTGGCTGGCAATATTTATCGTTTTGCTGGCGATTGAAATCATTACAATGGGACTGACAACAATCTGGTTTGCCGGAGGCGCACTGATGGCGCTGGCAGCGGGACTTCTGGGATTTGGAGGTACCGTGCAGACGGTTGTGTTCGTAGTGGTATCAGCGCTTCTTCTGATTCTGACGAGGCCGCTTGCAGTAAAGTATTTTAACCAGGAGAGGCTTAAGACCAATGCGGAGAGCCTGATCGGGCAGCGTGCACTGGTGATTGAGGATATCGATACACTGGAGGCCAGAGGCCGGGTGGAGATCAAAGGTCAGGAATGGGCCGCAAAGATGGACGAACCGGATGGAAAGATTGCAAAGAACACGGTAGTCGTTGTCAATGGGATTCAGGGCGTAAAGCTGATTGTAAGGCCCAGAGAGGAGAGAGAATGTTAGGAAGAATTATTGGACAAGTATTGGGAATCATATTATTGGTGATCGTAATTCAGCTTGTGATCTCATGTGTTAAGATCGTAAGACAGGCACAGGCGCTGGTCATTGAGAGACTGGGGGCCTATCAGGCAACCTGGAGCACCGGACTCCATTTTAAACTTCCGATCATTGATCGTGTGGCGAAAAAGGTAGATTTAAAAGAGCAGGTCGTTGATTTTGCTCCACAGCCGGTGATTACCAAAGACAATGTAACGATGCGGATTGATACGGTCGTATTTTACCAGATCACAGATCCGAAGATGTTCTGCTATGGTGTTGCGAATCCGATCATGGCGATTGAAAACCTGACGGCAACCACGCTTCGTAATATCATTGGTGATCTGGAGCTGGATCAGACGCTGACTTCCAGAGAGACGATCAATACCAAGATGAGAGCTTCTCTGGATGTGGCGACAGATCCGTGGGGCATCAAGGTGAATCGTGTGGAACTTAAGAATATTATTCCACCTGCAGCTATTCAGGATGCCATGGAAAAACAGATGAAGGCGGAACGCGAAAGAAGAGAGGCGATCCTGCGGGCAGAGGGAGAGAAAAAGTCGACCATCCTTGTGGCTGAAGGGCAGAAGGAATCTGCGATTCTGGATGCAGAAGCAGAAAAGCAGGCAGCAATCCTGCGTGCGGAAGCGAAGAAGGAAGCCATGATCCGCGAGGCAGAAGGTGAAGCGGAGGCGATCCTCAAGGTGCAGAAGGCCAATGCGGATGGTATTCGATTCCTGAAAGAAGCAGGGGCAGATGAAGCAGTACTTACGATGAAGAGTCTGGAGGCATTTGAAAAAGCGGCGGACGGCAAAGCAACCAAGATTATAATACCGTCTGAGATCCAGGGAATTGCGGGACTCGTAAAATCTCTGGCAGAAACAGGCGCAAAGGACGAAGGATAAAACCATAATGAAAGATTAAGAAAGAAGAGAGGACAAAGCGATGGATTTAAAAGGAAGAAATTTTCTGACACTGAAAGACTTTACTCCTGAGGAGATCACCTACCTTCTGGATCTGGCGGCAGATTTGAAAGAAAAAAAGAAAAATGGTGTTCTGATTGATAAGTACAGAGGAATGAATGTTGCGCTGATCTTTGAAAAAACAAGTACCAGAACCCGCTGTTCTTTTGAAGTGGCAGCACATGATATGGGAATGGGAACAACCTATCTGGATCCGACTGGATCTCAGATTGGCAAAAAGGAAAGTATCGAAGATACGGCGAGAGTGCTCGGAAGAATGTATGACGGAATCGAATACCGTGGATTCGGTCAGGAGATCGTGGAGGAACTGGCAAAATATGCCGGCGTTCCTGTATGGAATGGTCTGACCAATGAATATCATCCGACACAGATGCTGGCAGATCTTCTGACCATCCGTGAACATTTTGGATACTTAAAAGGAATCAAGCTGGTATACATGGGCGATGCCAGATACAATATGGGTAATTCACTGATGATCGCATGTGCCAAGATGGGAATGCATTTTGTGGCATGTACCTCTCCAAATTACTTCCCGAATGAAGAACTGGTAGCAACCTGTCAGGAATATGCAAAAGAAAGCGGTGCAACAATCACACTGACGGAAGATATTGAAACCGGTACGAAAGATGCAGATGTAGTATACACGGATGTGTGGGTATCCATGGGGGAACCGGATGAAGTGTGGGAGGAACGTATCCGTGAACTTTCTCCATATAAGGTAACCAGACAGGTGATGGACAATGCCGGTGAAAAGGCAATCTTTTTGCATTGTCTGCCGTCTTTCCATGATCTTAAGACAAAGATCGGAAAGCAGATACATGACAAATACGGACTGGATGATATGGAAGTTACGGATGAAGTATTCGAGTCTCCACAGTCTAAAGTGTTTGATGAGGCAGAGAACCGTATGCATACCATTAAGGCTGTGATGGTCGCAACTCTGGGAGAGAGATAAGAAGCAGAAATATGAAATCAGAGATATTACGTTTGTTAAAAGAACAGGATGCTTACATATCCGGACAGCAGCTGTGTGAACAGTTTCATGTATCACGCACCGCAGTCTGGAAGGTGATCGAACAACTGAAAAAAGAGGGATATCAGATAGAGGCGGTACGTAATAAAGGGTACCGCCTTATAGACAGTCCGGATGTGATGTCGGGAGCAGAGATTGAAAGCCTGTTGAATACTGCATGGGCAGGGAAGAAGATTGTCTATTATGATGAGACGGATTCCACCAATAATCAGGCAAAAGCATATGGAGAAAAAGGAGCAGAGCACGGTACACTGTTTGTTGCTGATATGCAGGCGGCAGGAAAAGGAAGAAGAGGACGCGCCTGGGTATCTCCTGCCGGAAGCAGCATCTATATGACGATTCTCCTGTATCCGGATATTCTTCCGACAAAGGCACCGCAGCTGACACTGGTTATGGCAATGGCGGTGGCGGAAGGAATCCGCAGCGTGACGGGACTTGAGACAAAGATCAAGTGGCCGAATGATGTTATTATCAATGGAAAGAAAGTCTGCGGGATTCTGACAGAGATGAGTACGGAGATTGATTATATCAACTATGTGGTTATTGGTGACGGAATCAATGTGAATCAGGAGACGTTCCCGGAGGAAATACGTGATACGGCTACTTCGCTTAAGATAGAGACGGGAAGATCTTTCAGACGTTCGGAACTGATTGCTTCTGTTATGAAAAGTTTTGAACAGTTCTACGAAGTATTTATGGAGACGGAAGATCTCTCTGGTCTTCAGGAACAATATAATGCAATGCTGGTCAATCTGGGAAGGGAAGTCCGGGTACTGGAACCGGGACAGGAATATGAGGCATATGCACTGGGAATCAACAGAACCGGAGAGCTGATTGTAAAGACCGAAGACGGACAGGAAAAAGAGATATACGCCGGAGAAGTATCGGTAAGAGGAGTGTATGGATATGTATGATGGAAAAGTCGTTCTGTGTGGAGCAAATGCTTATGAAGAGAAATATTATCTGAATCCGGATTTTGAACAGCTGCCGGAGGAGGTTAAGAATGAACTGAAGATCATGTGTGTACTTTATGTACATGATGTGGGAGGAATTCTGACACTGGTGTACGAAGAAGACGGAGAACTCTGCTTTGAAGTGACATCTGAAGAATTTGATCCGATGTTTGACGATATCGGAAGTCAGTTGAAGATCAAGGAGCTTCAGAGAGAAAAGCAGGATCTTCTGCAGGCGCTGCAGCTGTACTACAGAGTTTTCTTCCTGGGAGAAGATGTGGAAGAAGAACAGGCAGAGGAATAGGAGGAACAAGATGCTTCTGGTAATTGATGTAGGAAATACCAATATTACACTGGGGGTTTTTGAAGGCGAGACGCTTCGCGGAACGTTTCGAATGACAACGAAGATGGCACGAACCTCAGATGAATATGGTATTGCGATTAAGGAAATATTGGAGTGCCGGGGAATTGACGCAAAAAAGATCGGGGCGGTTATTATTGCGTCCGTAGTTCCGGCAGTCATGCATTCTCTGGGAAGTGCGATCATCAAGTATTTTGATGTCAAGCCGATCGTGGTGTCTGCCGGAATTAAGACCGGGATTCGTATCGTGACAGAGAATCCAAGGCAGGTGGGATCTGACCGTATTGTAGATGCAGTAGGTGCATATACGCTGCATGGCGGACCGGTTATCGTTCTGGACTTCGGAACAGCAACCACATATGACCTTGTGGGTCCGGACGGAACGTTTGAGGCAGGGGTGACTGCACCGGGAATCCGGACATCCGGACAGGCTCTGTGGGGAGAAGCAGCGATGCTTCCATCCATCGAGATTGTGAAACCAGCGTCTATTCTGGCGAAGGAGACGGTCTCCAGTATGCAGGCCGGTCTTGTGTATGGACAGATCGGACAGACGGAATATATTGTCAATAAGATGAAGGAAGAATCCGGATACACCAATGCAAAGGTTGTGGCAACCGGAGGCCTTGGAAAAATGATCGCAGCCGAGACGGATGTGATTGATATCTATGATTCTCAGCTTACGTTGAAGGGACTGCGGATCATATACGAGAAGAATAAGAGAAGATAGAGAATCAGGAGATCAACACAGCATGAAGATTGGAAATGTACAGCTGGAGAATCCATATATTCTGGCTCCGATGGCCGGAGTCACAGACCTGCCGTTCCGCCTGCTCTGCAAAGAGCAGGGAGCAGGTCTTCTTTGTATGGAAATGATCAGTGCAAAAGCACTGCAGTATAAAAATAAGAATACGAAAGTTCTGCTTTCCATCCATCCCCAGGAATATCCGGTGTCTCTGCAATTGTTCGGATCCGATCCGAAGATCATCAGTGAGATGGCAAAGGAGATTGAAGAGCTTCCGTTTCAGATCCTGGATATTAATATGGGATGTCCGGTTCCGAAAGTTGTCAAAAACGGAGAGGGTTCCGCGCTGATGAAGAATCCAAAGCTGATCTATGAGATCGTAAGTCAGACGGTAAAAGCGATTCAGAAGCCGGTCACGGTCAAGATCCGGAAAGGATTTGACGAGGATCATGTCAATGCGGTTGAGGTGGCAAAGGTAATCGAAGAAGCCGGTGCATCGGCAGTGGCCGTTCACGGGAGAACGAGAGAACAGTACTATTCCGGAAAAGCAGACTGGGATATCATTCGCCGGGTAAAGGAGGCGGTCTCCATACCGGTCATCGGAAACGGAGATGTCACTTCCGGAGAACGGGCGCTTGCTATGCGGGAGCAGACCGGGTGTGACGGAATTATGATCGGGCGCGGCGCGCAGGGCAACCCCTGGATTTTCCGTGAGCTTGTGGAGTATGACAGAACCGGAATACTTCCGCAAAGACCATCCAAAGAACTCATTAAGGGAACCATGCTTCGGCATGCGAGACTGCAGATCGAATTTAAAGGTGATTATCTGGGCATCCGCGAGATGAGAAAGCATGTGGCGTGGTACACAAAAGGCATGAAAGGATCTGCTAAGCTTCGGGATGAGATCAATCAGGTGGAGTCTTATGAAGAACTGGAGCAGCTTTTGGATGAAAGATTGTCATAGAAAAAGATTCATAAAACAGAGCAATCTGACATATACTGAATCAATCATCACAGTTCCCTGTAATTGTCGATCACAGGGAAAAACTGATTGCGGGCAATAAGAGAAAAATGATTGACACGCTGTGATCGATTATGTATAATAATGAAATTGTGAAAGTATCTTTATGATTCCTTTGCGGCCGGATGTACCGAAAAAGCAGACAGTGAAAGCGGACATGCAGGGGGATATTTCAGATAGATGAAGAGGGCTTTTTGAGAACTGAAAAGTTTTATAAGGAAAGAAAGGAAGCAGGACACATGGAAACAAAGAAAAAATTACTTACGTATGCAGGCTTGAAAGCACTGGAAGATGAGCTTGAGAATCTGAAGGTTGTAAAGCGTAAAGAGGTTGCCCAGAAGATTAAAGAAGCAAGAGAGCAGGGCGATTTATCTGAGAATGCAGAGTACGATGCAGCGAAAGACGAACAGCGTGACATCGAGGCTCGTATTGAAGAACTTGAGGGAATCCTTAAGAATGCGGAAGTAGTTGTAGAGGATGAAGTAGATTTTGACAAGATTAATGTTGGATGTACCGTAAAGGTATATGATAAGACATTTGACGAAGAGATGGAATTCAAGCTTGTTGGATCAACAGAGGCGAACAGCCTGGAAGGCAAGATCTCCAATGAATCTCCGGTAGGTCAGGCACTGATCGGGAAAAAAGTAGGAGATTCTGTTGAGGTTGAGACACAGGCAGGCGTGATGGAATACGAAGTATTGCACATCAGCCGCAGTATGTAAGCATTATCACTCAGTCAGACATTCATTCAGGCCCCTCGCATTCGAGAGGTCTGAATTCAAATAAGGAAGGAGAAGAGAAAAGTGGCTGAACAGCAGAAAAAAGGACAAGAACCAGATATTAACCAGTTAAGGAAGGTTCGCCGTGAGAAACTGGCAGACCTTCAGGCAAATGGACAGGATCCATTTCAGATTACAAAGTATGATGTAACCGCTCATGCAGCAGAGGTAAAAGAGAATTTTGAAGAGCTGGAAGGAAAACAGGTATCCCTGGCAGGACGTATCATGCAGAAGCGTGTGATGGGAAAAGCTTCTTTCTGCAACATTCTTGATCAGAGCGGCAATATCCAGTCTTATGTTGCAAGAGACAGTATCGGAGAAGAGCCTTATAAACAGTTCAAGAAGATGGATATCGGTGACATCGTTGGAATCGAAGGTGAAGTGTTCAAGACAAAGACAGGTGAAATCTCCATTCATGCATCTGCTGTAACATTGCTCTCCAAGAGTCTTCAGATCCTTCCGGAGAAATACCATGGACTGACCAATACGGATATGCGTTACCGTCAGAGATACGTAGACCTGATCATGAATCCGGAGGCAAGAGATACATTTATCAAGAGATCCAGGATCGTCAGCGCAATCCGCAGATACCTGGACGGACAGGGCTTCCTGGAGGTAGAGACTCCGATGCTGGTAAGCAATGCCGGAGGTGCTGCCGCAAGACCGTTCGAGACACATTTCAATGCACTGAATGAAGACTTTAAGCTTCGTATCTCTTTGGAATTGTACTTAAAGAGACTGATCGTAGGCGGTCTTGAGAGAGTATACGAGATTGGACGTGTATTCCGTAACGAAGGCCTGGATACCAGACACAATCCGGAATTTACGCTGATGGAGCTGTATCAGGCATATACCGATTATAACGGAATGATGGATCTGACAGAGAATCTGTACCGCCATGTGGCACAGGAAGTTCTCGGTACCACACAGATCGTATATAAAGGGGTTGAGATCGACCTCGGAAAGCCATTCGAGAGAATTACCATGGTGGATGCCGTTAAGAAATATGCCGGTGTTGACTGGAATGAAGTGGAGACACTGGAGCAGGCAAGAGCACTTGCGGATGAGCATCATGTAGAATATGAAGAGAGACATAAGAAGGGCGATATCTTAAGCCTGTTCTTCGAGGAATTTGCAGAAGAGCATCTGATCCAGCCGACATTCGTTATGGATCATCCGATTGAGATCTCTCCGCTGACCAAGAAGAAACCGGAAGACCCGAATTACGTAGAACGTTTCGAGTTCTTCATGAACGGATGGGAGATGGCCAATGCTTACTCTGAGTTAAATGACCCGATCGACCAGAGAGAACGTTTCAAAGATCAGGAAGAACAGCTTGCACAGGGGAACGATGAAGCTAATACAACGGATGAAGATTTCCTGAACGCACTGGAGATCGGTATGCCGCCGACAGGCGGAATCGGATTCGGTATCGACAGAATGTGTATGCTGTTGACCGGATCAGAAGCAATCAGAGATGTATTGCTCTTCCCGACAATGAAGTCCTTAGATGGTGTAAATAAGAAAAATGATGTAAATAATACAGCTTCTGAAGCACCTGAAAAAAATGTAAAAACTGAGTCTGAAAAGATTGATTTTTCTAAGGTAAAGGTAGAGCCTTTATTTGAGGAATTTGTTGATTTTGATACATTCAGCAAGTCAGATTTCCGTGCAGTAAAGGTTAAAGAGTGTGTTGCAGTACCGAAGTCAAAGAAACTGTTACAGTTTACTCTTGATGACGGAACAGGCACAGACAGAACAATTTTAAGCGGTATTCATAGCTTTTATGAGCCGGAAGAACTGGTTGGAAAGACTCTTATTGCTATCACAAATCTTCCACCGAGAGCTATGATGGGCATTGACTCTTGTGGTATGCTTCTCAGTGCTATCCACGAAGAAGAAGGCGAAGAAAAGCTTCATCTTCTGATGGTAGATGACCACATTCCGGCAGGTGCAAAGCTCTATTAAGATGATGTAAAGATGTACCGTTTTACCAAATAGACGGGACGTACTTCATTTGATAAAAAACTAAAAAAACAGCGATTTACATCAAACTTACATCAATTGATGCAGAAATCGGTGCAAGCAAGAAAAAATCGCATAATTAGTGCAATGAGTGGGCAATTCCAATCGGAGTTGCCCATTTTTAAAACAAACAGAAATATAAATCGGAAGTTTTTTAAGTAAATTACAACTCTACGGAGCATAGAAACCGCTAAAACTCACCATATTCTACGTTACGTGGGTGTAAATAAACAGTGGGAATTTATACAATGAATCCAGAAAGGAGGACACGAACCTATGGACCAAATTAAGATAGGTAAATTTATTGCTGAAGAAAGAAAAGCAAAAAAATATACTCAACGGGAATTGGCAGATAAGCTTAGTATCAGCGATAAAACAATCTCAAAATGGGAAAGGGGTAATGGTTTCCCAGAAGTATCATTGTTACTTCCACTTTGCAATGAACTAGAAATTACAGTAAATGAACTTCTATCTGGTGAAAGATTGCAAGCGATGGATTATAAAAAGAAAGCGGAGGAAAATATGGTGAATTTAGTGAAAGAAGCTCAAGAGAGTAAAAAGAAGATTATAATGTCTGCAATGGTTAGTGTTTTGGTAATTGTTGCAGCAGTACCTTTATTTGTTGTTGCGGGAATGTTTGAAATGCAGGTATGGACCAGAGTGCTATTGATGGGGATTGGATTTGTAATAATGGTAATGGGAATCGCTATTGCATGTGTATTAGACAGAGAAGCAGGAGCCTTTGAATGTCCTGAATGCAAGGAGCGATTTGTTCCTGATATGAAATCCTATGTTATGGGACCTCATACAATTACCAAAAGAAAGTTAACTTGTCCAAAATGTGGATGTACAAAATATTGCAAACATGTTTTAACCAGATAAGGTGAAACTTTCAGTTTGCCAACTTGCCCTTTGAGAGAGGAGAAATCCCTTTCTCAAAGGGCTTTTTCTATTTATATGAATATTCGCAAACTACAAGATAAAGCCAAAACTTCATATACTCTAAGCACAAGGAGGTTGAGGTTTGGCTATGAATAACAGTTTAGCAGAAGTACACCCGGAACTTGTTCCTGAGTGGTCAGAGAAGAACTTACCGCTTAAACCTGATGAGATTACTTTCGGTTCAAATAAAAAAGTATGGTGGAGAGGTGCTTGCGGTCACGAATGGCAGACAAGCGTTAAGGCTCGTTCTAATGGAGAAAAATGCCCGATATGTTCCGGTGCGAGAGTGATTGCAGGGATTAACGATTTGGCGACATTAGAGCCGCTACTGGTAAAGCAGTGGTCGAAAAAGAATAAGATAAAACCGACAGAGGTTTCTATTGGTTCTCATAAGAAAGTGATTTGGAGATGCGAGAAAGGTCACGAGTGGGAAGCTGTCGTTAAGAGCAGGACAATAAATAAAACGGGTTGCCCGTATTGCTCTCATAATAAAGTGTTGGCAGGATTTAATGACCTTGCAACGTTTCTGCCGGATATAGCTGCCGAGTGGTCGGACAGAAATTATCCGTTACTTCCAACTCAGGTTACGGTCTTTGCCAATCGTAAGGCTTGGTGGAAGTGTAAGGATTGCGGCAGAGAATGGAACACCCTTATTTCTACTCGTTCTGGTGGCAGTAAATGCCCGTATTGCAGTGGGTACATATTCCTGAAAGGGTTTAACGATTTGCAGACAACACACCCTGAAATTGCTTCGGAGTGGTCGGAGAAGAACTTGCTATTGAAGCCTGATGAAGTAAATGCAAAGGCGAAAAAAAATGTCTGGTGGAGGTGTAGTAAATGCGGTAACGAGTGGAAATCAGTTATCAATGCCCGTGTGAAAGGGACGGTATGCCCCGTTTGTGCGGAGAGAGAAGTCCTTGCCGGATATAATGATTTGGCGACAACGGACAGTCAGCTTCTCAGTGAATGGGATTATGAACAGAATAAATTGAAGCCGACAGAGGTATCACGAACTTCAGCAAAGAGAGCGTGGTGGAAATGCAGGCACGGTCATTCATGGAGTATGAAGATAAATGAAAGAACGATATTGAAGAAAGGCTGTCGAATTTGTGAGCAGGAGTATTTGTCATTATTTCCTGCTTTGGCTGTCAGCTATTATTCTAATAAGAAAGGCTTGAAAGCAGAACTTGGTTCTGACCGATTGCTTGGAGTTCCGCTTGAAACATACATACCTTCAGAAAAGTTGGCTATTGAGTCAGGAAGTGCTGATGAGAATTTAGAAATAATGAAAGCATATATGTGCAAGCAAAGAGGAATAAGGCTGATTAAGCTGCCGATGAAAGGCACAGAACTGGATTATGCCAATAATTTAAAGAAAGCTTTTCAGAGCGTACATATATTTATTTCTTCCGATACCGAGGAAGATGTGGAGATAATCAAAAATACATTTGAAAGATGGAGGGACAGCCAATGAGAGAGAAAGCCTATCATCTATACTTAAATGAAGAAGAACGAAGCCGAGTGATACAATCGCTCATTGAACTGAAAAACAATTTAGCAGCCCAGGGACGATACACCGACGCAGTAGATGATGTCCTCTGCAAAGTGCTTGGAGCAAAGAAAAAGAAATTGAAAATTGAATACATTTAGAACGTGTTTTGCCGTCTGTTTCTTAACAGGAGCAGGCGGCTTTTTTTATTTCAAAAATTTTTTAAAAAATTTTTGAAAAAGCGGAGATTTTGGGTGTGCATTTCATACCCCTTTGTCCAAATGAGTGAAGGGGTTCATTCCGGATAGCAAAAACGGAAGCCTTTTCGCTTGAAAATTGAATAAGTCATTCACTAAGACTTTCTTTCTGATGATAGCCACTTTAGCAGGTACGCCGTGATTTCTGTATTTCAGAATAGCGAGAACTCCGGTTATGAGTATCAGGTTGCTCCTGATATGGCGATGACAGTCAGAATGATAATGATACTTCTCTACGGAGCTGGCGGAGTACCCGGCAGAGGTTAGAATCCTATGATACAGATAAGCAGTCTGTTCCTTAGTGACTTCCCATAAGCATTTTGCTTGGCAAGGGGTGTTGAGAACAAATATTGCTATGACCGATTAGGAAATGAGTCGGTCAGGTACATAGCCATAATGCGGTGGCTATGAATTTTCAGAAAGGAGGGCAAAAAGAAGTGTCAAACTGCAAAACGATTTCCGTATGTAACCAGAAAGGCGGAGTCGGAAAAACCACCACAACAGTTAATCTTGGAGTCGGGCTTGCAATGCAGGGCAAGAAAGTATTGCTTATTGACGCAGACCCGCAGGGAGATTTAACGACTTGTCTTGGTTGGCAGGATACAGACGGCTTGGGTATCACGCTTGCAACGAAACTCACAGATGTAATCAATGAAACGATGACAGACCCTATGGTTGGTATCCTGCACCACGAAGAAGGTGTTGACCTTGTTCCGGCAAACCTTGAGCTTTCAGCAATGGAATTTAACCTTATGAACGCAATGAGCAGAGAAACTACACTCAAGAACTATCTGAGTCAAGTGAAGAACAGATATGATTATGTAATTATAGACTGTATGCCTTCACTTGGTATGGTTACTCTCAATGCTTTATCGGCGGCAGACAGTGTTATCATTCCGGTTCAGGCTCAGTATTTGCCTGCAAAGGGTATGACACAGCTTGTGCAGACCATTTCAAAAGTAAAGAAGTATATCAATCCGGATATTAAGATAGACGGTATGCTGCTTACTTTGGTGGATAGCCGAACAAACCTTGCAAAGAGTACGGTAGAAGCACTCAGGGCGAATTTCGGTAATCAGATAAGAATGTATCGAACACAAATCCCGATTGCCGTAAAAGCCGCTGAAACTTCTTCCAAAGGTAAAAGCATTTATGCTTATGAGCCAAACAGCACAGTGTCTAAGGCATACGCTGAATTTACAAAGGAGGTGTTAGCCGATGGCAGGAAGAAAGAGCGACTTCACTCTCACGAAGCTCGATGATTTATTTACCACGCAGGCACAGCGAGATGAAGAACAGCTTTCAAAAATCCGAGATATTCCGTTGGAGCTGATTGATGATTTTCCCGACCACCCGTTTAAGGTCAGGGACGATGAAGATATGATGCAGCTTGTGGAGAGTGTCAAGGAAAGAGGAGTGATTACTCCGGCAACGGTAAGGCAGAAAGAGGACGGCAGATATGAACTTGTTTCAGGACACAGACGAAAGCGAGCTTGTGAACTGGCAGGATTTGAAACCCTGAGAAGTGAGATTGTAGACCTGAACAGAGATGAAGCGACCATTTTAATGGTTGAAAGTAATTTCCAGAGGTCAGAGATATTGCCGAGTGAAAAAGCCTTTGCCTATAAAATGCGTTTGGAAGCAATGAAAAGGCAGGGACAAAGAACAGATTTAACTTCTACACCACTGGTGGAGAAGTTGGCAGGTAAAGATGCCCTTTCGGTTTCTCGTATTGGAGAAGAAGTAGGGGAAAGTCGTGAACAAATACGCAGGTATATTCGTCTGACAAACCTTGTTCCTGAACTGCTTGAATTTGTTGATGAGGGGCGTATTAAAATGCGTCCTGCCGTAGAACTTTCTTATCTTGATGAAGATTGCCAGCGTGATGTGGTTGACGAAATCGACTTGAATGACGCAACCCCGTCACACGACCAGACAATCCGTATGCGAAAGTTATTCAACGAGGGCAACCTTACAACAGAAGCAATCCACGCTGTTATGTCTGAGGAAAAGCCGAATCAAAAGGAAAAAATCGTGTTGAGGGGCGACAGAGTAAGACAGCTTATCCCGAAAAACATTCCCGTCAGTCAGACGGAGGATTTTGTCTGCAAAGCATTGGAGCATTACAACAAGTTCTTGCGTAACCGTGCAGAGCGTGACAGCAGATAGCCTGATTTACAGTTCCCCTTTCTCGCACTCTAACCCCTTAGTTATACTTCTACCTACCGAAAATGATATATATTATCTCACTTGAATATAACTATCTCAAAGTATATGTCTATCTCTAAGGGGCAATCGCACAGTATGAACGGACTGGAGGTGTATGGTAAAATGAAAAATTAACGAAAAATCCGCATTTGTTTTTCGGCAGGTAAATCTTGTCGTAAGAGAAAATCCACAAAGGCACATCGTAGAGATACGGTGTGTTTTTCAATTTTTACAGGAGGAAACGCAATGATAAAGTCAAAATTCAAAAGAGTCACGTCGCTTTTCTTGGCGACCCTTATGTGTGTGACCACTTTTGCAGGCATTGGCTCGACAACAGCATATGCTGCTTCGGGAGAAAAAGCCGATGTTTATATGGTCGATTTCCCTCGTGATGGCGATGCTAATTACGATGGGGTATGGGGACACAGCAATTTGACCTTGAAAAATGGTTGGCATACCGGACGTTCCAATTTTACCAATCTTAAGGCTATTGGCTCATACTCAGGCAATGTTGCTTATTGTATTGAGCCGGGAATTTCGCTCAAGGTCGGTCAGACAATGAATAAGTATGACGAAAATTATTTTAATAACCTTGCAGCCAACGGGGTTATTTCCGGAGATGAAATCCGTCTTTTCGTTGGTCGTATTTTACAGTATGGCTACCGTGGGACAATCTCGACATCTTGGAGGTCACAGAATGAAGCGGCAGCAAACAGCATTGCACAGGCTTATGCTACACAGCTTCTTATCTGGGAAACTGTTATCGGAGAGCGTGATGCAAACTTCAATCATGTAGCAGCCAGTGGTTGTAGCAATGTGAAAGATGTCATCAATGCAAAGCATCCGCTCCGCAATAAGATTTTCAGTTATTACAACAGTATGGTACAGAGTGTACAGAACCATGCGACCATACCAAGCTTTTGTAACAAATCATCCGGTTCGGCAAAGACAATAGAACTTGAGTGGAACGGAAGCAAGTACACAACTACTCTGACAGATTCCAATAATGTGCTGTCCAAATATAATTTCAAGGCAAGTATCAGTGGAGTGAGCTTTTCAGTGAATGGTAACAAACTTACTGTTTCTATGGATACTGCACCGAGTAAGGAATTTACCATTACCGCAACCAAGAAAAATGCAGTCCGCAGAGGTGTGGTTGTATGGTCAGAGGGTAAACATGGTCAGAACTCCAGTGTGCAGGATGTTGTCAGCTATGCTCAGGAAGTAAGCGACAGTATCAACGGTTTTGTGAAGATGAAAGTCAGCTATGGTTCTTGTCAGATTGTAAAGACCAGTGAGGACGGCAAGGTTGACGGTATCAACTTCACGATTACTGGAAACGGTATCAATCAGACAGTTACAACAGCTAATGGCGGTAAGTTCCAGATTGATAATCTTATGCCGGGTATCTATACTGTAACCGAGCAGGCATACGATAAGTACGAGCCGCAGGAAACACATAGGGTTACTGTTGTAGCAGGACAGGTTGCAAAGGTCAATACACCGACTACGGCTGTCCTTATGTTCAGGAAAACTGCGATATGGAGCTTCCAAGCGACAATATCATTATCTACGGTCATCATATGAACGACGGCTCTATGTTCGCCGGTCTTATGAAATTTAAGGACAAGAGCTTTTGGGAAAAGCACAAAACAATATCCTTTGATACACTGACCGACAGACAGACCTATGAAGTAATTGCCGTGTTCAAAACCGTAGTATATACGGACAGTCCTGAAAGTTTCAAATACTATCAGTTCATCAATGCGGAAACCGACGAGGATTTCACAGCCTATGTTGAGAAGTGCAAGGAACTGTCGCTTTACGATACCGACGTAACCGCTGAATACGGCGACAAGCTCTTAACTCTTTCCACCTGTGAGTATTCCCGGACAAACGGCAGACTCGTTGTAGTGGCTAAGCTCATTAACGAATAACGCAACAGTTGGTTCAGCCTGCATAGGAAGGAGGGATTGTATGGCTGATATTAAAACGAAAGACAATGCAAAAGGTACGATACGAACCATAGATAAGGCTGCCGTTGCAACCCAACGAATGAAGCAGGCGTATATCGCTACAAAAGAAAAGGCAGAACGGTCGGTAAATGCCAACAGCAGCTCTGCCGAGGAATACGCTTCCGATAAGCTGGAAAGCGGTATTGATGAGGTGGTTCACGATGGTGCTTATGCGTTTGACAAGGTGGGACGAAAAGGATTTGAAACCACAAAAGAGAATATCCGCACCGCAAAGGACGGTATTCAGCGTTTCAAGCAGCAGCGAGCCGAGCAGTCTTTACGAAAACAGGCTTCGCATAACACAAGCTCTGCGATTAAGACTGTTGACAAGGCGGAAAAGACCATAAAGCAGTCTGCCACTTCCTCCGGAAAGAAAACCATTAAGTTTGCCGGAAAAGAAGCAACCAAGACCGCACAGAAATCAGTTAAGACGGCTGAACAGACTGCAAAGACAGCAATAAAGACAAGTCAGCAAGCGGCTAAGGCGGCACAGAAAACAGCTCAGGCGACAGTTAAGGCTTCGCAGAAAGCAGCACAGGCGGCAAAAGCCACAGCCAAAGCAACAGCCGCTACGATTAAAGCCGCAGCCAAAGCCACCGTTGCCGCAGTAAAAGCAATCATAGCGGCGGTAAAAGGTCTTATTGCCGCTATCGCTGCCGGCGGCTGGGTTGCGGTGGTGGTTATTATTGTTCTATGCCTTGTCGGTTTAATTGCGGGTTCTGTGTTCGGTATCTTCTTTTCGGGAGAGGATTCCGGCACGGGAATGTCTATGCAGACAGTCGTTCAGGAAATCAATCAAGAATATGATGACCGATTGGAACAGGAAAAGAACTCTGTAAGCTATGATGTGCTTGAAATGAGCGGAAGCAGAGCTGTTTGGAAAGATGTTCTTGCGGTCTATTCTGTTAAAGTGAATACCGACCCCGACAATCCGATGGAGGTTGCTACGGTTGATGAAACCAAGAAGCAGCTACTGTCGGATATTTTTTGGGAGATGAACGATATTTCTTCCCGAACAGAAACGAAAACTCATACCGAAATCGAAGAAAGCGACGACGGACACGGCAATATCGTACAGACCGAAACCACAGTAACCGAAACATTCCTGTATATCAAGGTATCGCACAAGACCGTTGATGAAATGGCGGCTATGTACGGCTTTAATCAGGAGCAGAAAGATTATCTTGCCGAGCTGTTGCAGGACGAAAACAATCAACTATGGTCTCAGGTGCTTTACGGTATCGGATACAGCGACGACCAAATCGTAACGGTTGCTCTGTCTCAGGTAGGTAATGTAGGCGGTCAGCCTTACTGGTCTTGGTACGGATTTGACTCCCGTGTAGAGTGGTGTGCCTGCTTTGTTTCTTGGTGTGCCAACGAGTGCGGATATATCGACGCCGGTATTATTCCGAAATATGCCGGCTGTGTAAACGGCGTTCAATGGTTCAGAGACCGAGGACAATGGGCAGACGGTTCGTATGAGCCTTCGCCCGGTACAATTATCTTCTTTGACTGGGAGGGCGACGGTGTGACAGACCACACCGGTATCGTTCAGAAATGCGAAAACGGTACAGTCTATACCGTTGAGGGCAACTCAGGCGACACTTGCAGAACCAAAACATATCCGGTTGGAAGTTCTGTTATCTTCGGATACGGGATACCAGCCTATTAAAAAAGACGGCAGAGCTGACGGTTTTACTGTTCGGCTCTGCCGTGATTTTTGTTTTGAGTCAAATTATAGAAAAAGTCATAAATAGATGCTATAATGAATAAATGAGTTGATACTGTAGGAGATGTATTATGGAGCCGGAACTTTTTCTCTTGGAAATGGCTGGAACAGAGGAATGTAAAAGTATTACATACAAGCGTTTAGCTATTCGTGAATTTATGGGATTATATTTTTCTCAAAAAAGGAAAATAGGACAGATTGACCCGTTCATGATTCCCTTTGGGAAGGTTATAAAAAACAGCATTAAAGAATATGAAGTGAATATTGACGACCTTGTAAAATATATGATTGATAACGATAAATCAAATTGTGCTCTATTCGCTGCAACAGCGTGGTTTAAGCCAAAAGCGGAACTGTCATCAGGAGCATATTATTCAGCCATTGCTAAATATAAAATAATAACTCCATTTGTAGAAGAAGTAGATCTCGATGCAGTCGCTCTAATGGTAGTATGTTTTGTATTCGATAACTTAACCCCAACCAAAATAGATATTAGGGAGTTCGTCAAAGAAGAAGTCTTTGCATATCCCACCAATCAGTACGGATTAACCAAAGTGAATGGTGCTGTGTTTAAGTTGGACGGACTTATTTTTGATGGAAAAGGTTATTATTATAATATCCTTACGAACAAAGCACCAGTAAATTCAAGAGATACAATGGTAGGATTTGCAAGGATTATACACGATGAAACAAAGAATTGCGATATTCTGTACCGTTTGGATGAACGACTTTCTGTACCTGAGTCAGAATATTATGATTATACTGGTGCAGCGTTTGCAAAATTTCGTGGCCCGCAATTTAATTTTGATAGAAGCAAGCTCAATGGAAAGAAAACCATTACTGTTCATATTGATGAAGAAACAATGGACAAACTGTTAATGGTAGTTAAGCAAGGAATCGACCAAAACACCGGAGAAGAATTTTGGCATATAGAGATTGAAACATTACCATACAGAGATTCGACAAATGGTTATGTCATCACAACATTTCTACACGGAATGTATTATCCTCATAAAGATGTATTTACACACATCGACTACACAAAGAATCAATATAGCGGCAATGTGTACTCGCAGAAATATGCGGATAGTCAGAATGGTATTCCTGTTGACCAATATACAGAAACACGGGATTTGCATTACAAAATATGGTGCATTGAAAATGGCGAGTTTACAAGAGAGACTTGGTATAAGTTAATGATAATATCTTTATCTGATTCGTATCAAAGATTATTAAATGAAATTTTGGCATAAGGCATAAATTAAGATAAAAAATAATTGTAAATGCGGCAGAGCGTAACAGATAAACCTGTTTGCCTGCCGTTTTTATCAAATGTAAAATCGCACATTTGATATTATTCGAGATGATGGTTATGATATAAGAAAAAGATTAGAGGTGACTGATGTGAGTAAAACATATTTTGACCTACCATCCCGTTTGGAAAGAGATTTTGCAGAAATTGACAGTAAAATTGTAATGAATCTGTATGATACTAATAATGAATATGCTCAGTTGCAGCAACAGATTTCTGACTTAACGAAAAAGTATCCTTTTATAGAAAATGTTATAGAGGGAGAGGGTGAAATCCATATTTCTAATGATGAACACGAAGTTCTTGTTCAGTATTTTAAGTTGAACCGAAAATTGAGCGATATGGAACGTCTGCATATTTATTTTTGCGGACACACAGATGCAGTTGCTTATCTTAAAAAAATCAAAGCAATATAATGAAGAAAGGGCACGGTGTAAAAATCCGTGCCTTTATATCTCCTATTCTTTTGCCTTACATAGACCGCTGACCGTTGCTTCTATTACGAGCAACTCTTTATCATTTAGTTTGTCGAGTTCTGCGTCTAAGCGTCTGCGGACGGAACTTTTCTTGACCTCATTATCTGGGAATATGTATTCATCAACCGATACACCGAATATCGTCACAAGCTGAATGAACAGCTCCAGACTTGGCTTTTGTCCCTCATTTTCAATCGCTTGAAGATGTCTTGGGTCATAATCTACAATACGAGCAAGCTGCTCTCTGGTCATACCCTTAGCTGTTCGAACTTTCTTGATTGCCTGCCCTATCGGGGTAAAATCGAAGTCAAAATCATTGTTTCTTTCGTCCATAAACTCACCACCTTAGTCTGTAAAATCCTACTATTATATTTTATGTTAATGATTTCATGAGCTGTCACCAGACTGCTCACACGAATTGTCATCAGATTGCTTAACTGCCTGTCATAGATAATGGTGGATTCGCCGCCCGAAAACGGGCGGCTGACTTTTACTTAGTTGTG
>NZ_JAFBIZ010000209.1 GCF_021531995.1 Faecalicatena contorta | reverse complement strand
TTATATAATGTATCTGTCACTGCTCATATTGAACTTGATTTTTAGAATCATTTTAGAATCACCGCAAACCGGCGAATCGCCAACCCCCAGTCATTTCAAGGGTTCAAAAGGGCATGAAAACCCCCTGGTGTTATTCAAACTCGGCTCTGCAGCGCAAAAACTTAACGGAATTAATTAAGGTTTTGCTTACAATATGCCTTGTTTTTATTTCTATTACATAATTTACACTGGCTTTCTGATGAACTGTTGCCAAAGTGTTGCCATGAAGTTAATATAACAAAATATTATGGCGAAACAAAGTCTTCTTCCTTGTAAATCTTAAAACCCACCATTCTGATACGCTCTTGCAATTACATAGGATGGTTCATAATAAGCACTGCAATTATAATTATCAATCACATCACAGATTTCATCATTATAAACCCGGATAATTCCTTCCACTTCGGATTCTCCTGGCTGCATCGTATCGTAGATTAACCTCTGATAGACCTTCCCCATCTGGGTTGCACTGGGAATTGTTGTTACCAATTCTGAATCTACTGCAGTAACATCAACATTTCCCTTTGCAAGATTATATTCTTCAATCCAGTCATCTTCCACTGCTAAAGGATTCTCCGCATGAAGAACATTTGCTACACTAATCAAATGTTCCAGTTTCTCCTTGCCAATCTCATTGACCACATACTTGTTACGCTGATGGAGTTTTCTTGCGACCCGTTCAATCATATAACAAATAAAATACACATCGTTCTTCTTGATTTCTTCATCCGGGAAATATATGTTTGTCATAGCTTTTCACTCCCTTCAAAACGCAATGTTTTCAGTGCTTCTTCCGTACAGAAAACCATCTGATGTGTAGGGTATTTGAATTTAACCAATTCCCAGAAAGCCGCTTTAGAAATAGCACCTGTCATATAATCTTCTACATAATCCCAAATCTGATCGTCTGCCATAGGTCCATCCACAATATCAAATTCATGCTCCTTACCTCTTCGGCAATTCACCACAAACCCCAGCCATTCCTCTGTCATTTCTTCGAAAGAACATATTTTCAAATCACTGTTTTTCGTATATGCATAGCTGTTCACAACGGATTCTCCACGTTTCGTCAAAGCCCATCGTTTTGCCTGTTTCTTTAGATTCGTACAGTAGAATCCATATCCAAAGTCTTTGTAATGACCGTTGATCAGAATCTTAGGTTTTTGCACAATGACATTACTTCCATGATATATAATTTTAGTTTCATCCATGCGCCTACCTCCTTGCCATAATTATACTGAATTATTTTTCATTTTCAAAGCATAATTCTGTTTCTCTGCTTCCAGTAAATCTCTTTTGTATAGGCTCTCTCATATGATAACCTCGTAAATTCTTTAAAAATTCATTGCTAACATATTCTATCAAGATGTTCCAGAACTTCTTCCATCGTATAGACTCTACCTTTTGAAATATCCTCCTCGGCCATTTCCAATTCTTTTTTTAACCACTTTTCATACGCTTCTGCTGCAATTTGTTTGTTATAAGGCTCAAGTTCTTCAAATAAATATGCTTGAAAACCATATTGACTGGAAACTTCTTTTAGAAATACCATAGCACCGTATGATTTCATTTCCCCTCTGATAAAAGTGTAGATTTTTCCTTTTTCAAGATTATATTCACAAAGAACAGTTCCATCGCCCAGATAATCATGTTCGTTTTCTACACATCTTATTTTTCGGACATTAGGATTGAATACATTAACTGCTGTTATTTCTTCTACTGATTTCATAATTAAATCCCCTTATCTTTTCAAATGAAATGATAATTCTTCTTTGATGCAAAGCGTCATATAAAAATGTCTCTTCTCTGCAGTTTTGTCTTGGGCATAATCGCAAGATG
This sequence comes from Faecalicatena contorta, assembly GCF_021531995.1. Taxonomy (GTDB): domain Bacteria; phylum Bacillota; class Clostridia; order Lachnospirales; family Lachnospiraceae; genus Dorea_A; species Dorea_A contorta_A. The sequence continues at coordinate 514 of NZ_JAFBIZ010000209.1, read as the reverse complement.
ATAGCTCCGACTAATTTGTGTCAGCAATGCTGACACAAATTCCTCATCACAGCAAGTTTCATAAAATTTCTTCATGCTATATAAGCCACGTCTGATAAATTCCTGTTGGCTCACCGGATACTTTTGCTGTTTCTAAACTAGAGCTTCCCTGCTGGGTTACCATCCAAACATAAAACCATTTAAATCTTCAAAGGCCTTCTTTAACTGATTATTTTCTTCCTGGTCAATAACCTTCTCAATAAAAAAGCTATCACCTTCAGTAAATTCGACATTAATGTCATATGATTTTTGCACCAGCTTATACAAGCGTTTGCTCTTTGCAGAATTATGCTTCATACAGTATTCTTCAATTAAAATTCTTGAATATTCGTCCACTTTATCCCTTCTTGATTATTCCGGGTCTCCGGCCCACCCATGCCGCAGTTTAGCGCAGTCAGACCGCGCATCAGCCCATTTGATACAATCCGCGTTTCGGCACATGCCGATCGCAGATCAGTCCATTTATTAACTCTTA
>NZ_JAFBIZ010000208.1 GCF_021531995.1 Faecalicatena contorta | reverse complement strand
GGATATGGTATTATAATTAGTGTAATTGTTTTTCTTGTTGGATGCTCGGGCTCAAAAGCACCGTCAAAAGAAATGATTAAAGAGGACTTGGAGAAAAATATTGTTAATGCAGGAGAATTTCTTAAATTCAAAGATTATGAGATTATTCAAAGCGTGACAGAGGATAAAAATTTTACAGCAACTATTGCCGTTGAAGCGTCTGGAAATTATGCGGATTTTGAGCTTGAAGCAAATGTCTCATACATAAAATATGATCAGGGATGGCAAATAACTGATTGTTCATGGCTTACAAATAGTTATGAAGTTACAAGTTATCCAAGTGAAAAAGAGATGACGAAAATGGTAAATAATTTGGTTGGTCCGATGGAATATTCAGAGATGACTTGCGACAAAAATCAGATATGTTTTAAAGGAGAAATTAATGATTATTATGAAGAATGTAAATACATTAACGGAAAAGTAATTGTTACCTCGTTGTGGAATTATAATCCGGGAAGTGACACATGGGAATATCAGGAGGACAGTAAGACGGAAGAAAGTATTTGTGAAGTGACGGATAAATTGGCAGGATCTTGGGAAATATATGATGATGATGACCCAGCAGACTTTGACATAATTGTAAGTAATGTGTCTCCGACAGGATTTGATATAGAATGTACATGTTATAAAACGAATACCGTACATGTAGAAATGGAAGATGTTGTTGATTCTCCGGATTCGATTTATTTTTATGGGACTGGGGCCACAGCTGATGCTGATCATTACAAAGCTGAAAATGCAGATGTTAAAGTACGTCTTTGTCTATCGGATTTTGATAATTTCATACAATATAATAGTGAATTGGCTAAAATGAATGGATTGCGTATTGAGTATATGATAGACGGAGGAAATAATAATATTGCTGGTGTCGGGACTGTAGCGCTTCCTTAAGTTGTTGTCAGAAATGACAGAGACTGATACTGCAGTTCAAAAAAAGGAACGACAGGAATAGCTGTTGATTTAGCTGGTTCATATATAATATATATAAATATATAATATATATAAAGAAGTATTGCCAGATGATAGTAGAGCCGATTTCAATGGGAGACGATTGAAATCGGCTCTTAGTATCTGCTGAGAACTGCGAAGATATCATGAGAATATCTATTCATCTGTGGGCTGTATTGCCTGAATATAATGCGATACAATCTGTTCCAAATGCTCTAACTTATCCTGAGGACATGTCTTGAGCAACCCCATAATGGAATCCAGATTACCAGATGAATCAGAAGAACCAAATAAAATGTAGTCTACAGAAATATGGAGAGAATCGGATAATTTGCAGAGTGTATTGACAGACATATTTTTCTGGCCAAGCTCAAGATCATAACAAAAACGAGGTGTAATATCCGCCATTTCTGCAAGTCTTTCTCGCGAGTAACCATTGAGGAGTCTCTGCTTTTTTATTCGTTCTCCCATTTCTACAGAATCAATTGAAGCCATGTATTCACCCCCATTTTGTGCAAAACAGATTCTATATTATATTGAATTCTACGTTCAGTTTTTGCATATAGATATGAACTGACAAGGGATAAAAAGTTGACTAAAAGTTCCTTATAAAATATAATGAAACATATGTAGTGTATATTTTTGATGAGGGTAAAGGAGGGTATAAAATGGCATCTACATACGATAGAGAATTCTTAGTACCATATTTGCATGATATATGTGCATATCATCTGGCAATCAGGGAACTGGATGAACGCATTAGAGTGTGCAATGCAAAATTACATGAATACAAGGCAGGATGGAGGGCAAAACCACAGGAAAAAATAGAATATGTGAAAGAACCGACAGGGATTATATCATTTTTTGGTTTTCTCCTTTTTTTACTGATGCTATATGCAACTTATGAGTTTTTTGCATATCCTAGTGGGAGAGGAAGTGCACCTGGCTCTTTTATGTTTTTGGTGTTTGTATTTGGGTATTCATTGGGTATTTTTATGATGTGGAAAGGTTATGATTCTGTCAAGAAAGCAAAAGAACAAAATAAATTGATTAAAGCAGATTACGAAAGATACACAAAAGAGTATCAAAAATATGTCCAGGAAGTTGATAACCAAAATAAGATGGCAAGAAATCAGATTCCTAATCTTGAACAAAACCTGAAATTTTATGTTTCAGAAAAAAATCGTGTAGAATCATTGTTAGCACATGCCTATAGTGCAAACGTTATTGCGAAACAATACAGAAATATATATGTTGCTGTTTTTTTATATGACTGGTTCAGCACTAGTGGTTCTAATAATCTTGATAATGCACTTGGAATGTTTGTATTAGAGGAAATTAAAGCAAAATTAGATACAATTATTCGAAATCAATCTAATATAATTATGAATCAGAGGATTATGATTGCCCAGCAGAGAGAAGCGA
>NZ_JAFBIZ010000207.1 GCF_021531995.1 Faecalicatena contorta | reverse complement strand
GTATAAAAACAGGAATACAACATTGACTTGATTGGATAAATATGTTAATCTCAAAGCAAGATATAAAGAAAAGGAGGGGATATCATGTCACATGTTAATAAGCAGATGATTTCTTTCTTTTTGACAACGGATTGCAATTTGCGATGTGTGTATTGTTACAACTGCAATGAAAGAGAGAAACAGGAAACGAAAACTTTGTCTTTAGAGTTTGCGAAAAAAGGATTGGAATTATTTTTTAAGACTAATCCAAGCAGACACATCAGATTTTACGGACCAGGTGAGCCTACTCAAAAGATTCAGCTAATGAAGGATATTACAGAGTATGCATATGAATTGGCAGGGGATAATCTGAGTGTTGAATTGCAAACAAATGGAGCATTTGGAAAGTCAGCTAGGGAGTGGATAGTCCAAAATGTAGATATTGTTTGGGTATCATTCGATGGACCGCCGGATATTCAGAATGCAAATCGCCCATTTCCCCAAAAGAAACCTTCAGCAGGGGTTATTGAAGAAAATGTAAAGTACTTACTTGCTAATAAAAAGAAGGAAGGAGGAATAATTGGTGTAAGAATAACGATTTCAGAAAAAAATATCAATAGACAAAAAGAAATGATAGATTATTTCTTGGGTTTAGGAATTACATACATGTGGACAGATCCTCTTTTTCCAGAGGTAACAGATATCCCTGTATGTAAAGATGAAAATAGAAAAGATAATAAACTTTTGGATATGAATGAATATGCTGAGAAATATATTGATGCATACTATTATGCAAAAGAAAAAGGTGCGTTTTATGGGAGCTTTTTGGCATGCAATTTTGATGGTTCTTCGGAATATCATTGTAGAGCATGTACTTCTGTTCCCCATCTTACTCCTGATGGCTACATATCAGCATGTGATATGGTAACTTTTGGAGAGAATGCGCATCATATGGAAATGTTCGTTATTGGAAAATGGGAAGAAAGAGATAAAAAGATTGTTCTTTATCCAGAAAGGATAGAGGCACTAAAAAAACGAAAGACAAGCAATATGGAACACTGCAAGAACTGTTCTGTAGCTGAACATTGTGGTGGATATTGTTTGGGGGAGGTTGTAAACGAAACGGGAGACTTATACGGTCAAAAAATTTCGCATTGCGTTGCAATTAGAAAGATAGCAAGAGAAGTGGGATTTTCAAAAACTCCATATAAATTTATGCACCCATAAAGAAAGGATGGTAGCAATATGAGTAAAACAGTTGTGGTTAATGGAGCAGCATGTGCAGGATTTGGTGAGGAGACGATGCGCAAGTTGGTAAGTCAGGGAGTAAAAGTAATCGGTCTTTATTTTCCTGAGGATAGTGTGAGGGCACAGGAGTTGAAAAAAGAATTTTCTGAAAATTCTTTGAGTTTGATTGCAATAGATGCTTATGATAGAGAGTGTGTCATGGCAGGCATTCATAGTATTAAAGATGAGATCGATGGTTTTGTAAATGCTCATTTCATTTTTGAAATGGATGATATAAATGACTTTGATTATTTGAATGCAGAAAAGGTTTTCTTTGCGAATTATCATATGCCATTACTAATGACAATTGAATTAAAGAAAAAAATGAAAAAAGAATCATCGGTAGTAATTGTAACAAGTACGGAATCAGAGAGAGGTTCCTATGGTGGTATCTCTTATGCTGCATCTAAAGCTGCAATGCATAATGCAATTAAATCTTTAGCATGCAATTGGGGGAAAGAAAGTATTCGTGTAAATGCAGTGGCAGCAGGATGGATTGGCGGAGAAATGGATACTGATGGCCCGTTTGAAGTATCAATGAATATTACACCGTTAGGAAGATTGGGACGAGCAGAAGAAGTAGCAAATGTGGTGGCTTTTTTACTTTCCGATGAAGCAAGTTTTGTAAATGCACAGACACTTTTTGTTGATGGAGGATATTTATGTGTTGATGATATTGCGAAATATGAATATGAGGAAGCTCAAAAGGCTGTTAAGAAATGAGAGGTGGATAAACTATGAAATCTTATGTGTCAGGAAAGATTGAACTTCGTGATAGTGTTATTCACGGTAAAGGAATGTTTGCGAAACAGCACATAAAGAAGGATGAAATAGTGTTTATTAAAGGTGGGCACATTTTATCGAGAGAAGAATTATTTACATCAGAAAAGATAAATAGTTATTTGCCAATTGCAGACAATTTTTTTATTGCAGCATGTTCACCGGATGAAGAAGAGCAGATTAAATTGTTTAATAATCATTCTTGTGAACCTAATTGTGGTTTAAGAGGTGAAATAACCTTTATAGCAATAAGAGATATTTCTCCAAATGAAGAATTGACATGTGACTACGCTTTTATTGATGATGAAGATTACAGTTTTAAATGTAACTGTGGAAGTTCTTCATGTAGGAAAATAGTTACAGGTCATGATTGGAAGATACCACAATTACAGAGGAAATATTATAAGTATTTTGC
>NZ_JAFBIZ010000206.1 GCF_021531995.1 Faecalicatena contorta | reverse complement strand
GATATGTATACATCTCGTCCTTTAGCCAATAATAATGCATCTTCTAATGATTTAACTGAAACTAAATTATCTCCTTGATACTCTGTTGTGGTGGAAACAACAATATTCATTCTATTAGGCAACGGATGACCGATTTCTTCATAAGACTTTCGCCCCATAATAACCACATTACCCGTTGTTAACTCTCTAAATTGCTTTTGTTCTCCCTTTATTTTCCATGGTATATTACCATTCTTGCCTATAACATTATTCTTTGACCTCGCAACAATCAAACCTATCATCTATTTCATCCTCCATAATATGATGTCGTACCTGTGATTCCATCAAGTGCACCACATCTTAACAAACTCAAAATTATCTCGAACTAACCAGCTCGACAAATTCCTTTTTTGTCTTCATCTGCATTATATCATATTGTTATAAGCATTGCCATTTCTTTTCTGCTTTTGAAAAGTTACTTATCAGCCTATGTTTTGTAAAGGGTGATATTCAGCATTTCTCACGCAACAAGCCCTTGACAAACCATAGACTAATAAGTTTTAAGGTAATCAAGCAGAAATGAAATAGTCTGCTGTTTCACGGCAACAAAAAAGAGATACCAACACACTTATGTAGTATCTCTTAGTCTAGTAGCAATATTCTTTTGTTTGCAAGCAGGTAAACATGGGCTGTTTCTTAATATCTTTTTGTTTGGGAAACACCTCTTTCCCATTTACTGACCGCCTTATCCGACACAAAAAGCTTATCTGCAAGGTCTTTCTGCGTATATCCTTTTGCTTTTCTTCGTTCTGCCACAAATTCTCCAAAAGAATTCTTGTCAATTTCAAACATAATTACGACCTCCTTAATCTTCGGCTTAGTATGCCTCTATATTAATACTCACTCTCAAAACGGACAATCGACCAATAGTAGAATTGCCAGAGAAACGGAAACTGACAGTAGATTGTTCGAGAATCCCCGGAATTAAAGTTCTGTTTAACGTTTGAGCAAAAACTGGCACACGGAATTTTTACCTCCATGCACCAGTTCATTTTCAAGGATTCGCTATATAACCTATCTATCACCAGTTAATCTGGCAACTCTCATATTTCATAATATACTCATTCCGGATTGCTTCCATCTCTTTTTTCCGTTCCTCCGGAAGGATTTTTAATATTTCTTTCTCATCCATGTCAGTATTTCCATAAAGTCTCTCCATGTCATAGAGATAAATATTCTCCCATGTATTTAAAAGATAATCAAAAAGTTCTGAAGCATCTGTAAAATGGACCTGCCTGTCAAAACCTCTTCCCGCACCATACCATTCCAATACCTCACACCCAAACGGATAAGCATCCACCACGCAGAAATCTCCAGATTCCTCAGACAGTAGCCTGAATATCTCTTTTACCTGCATGCAATGTTCCATCTCTTCTTTAGAAATATATTCTTTCATCCTGACCTACACCTCGCGATATTTATGAATCAGCTTTTCCAGCGATTCTGCAAACCGTACATCATCTTCAGCGGTACGCTTCGCTGGACCTTTTATATGGTTTCTTTTTTTCGCATTTCGTGCCTTCTTTGCTAAGTGCCTCTCCATAAGCATCTGGTCAATATTGTCATTCGTATACCATCTGCCACTCTGATGTATCCCGTACGCTCCCTTTCCAAGAATCATCGCAGCAACACCATAATCCTGTGTTACCACAATGTCACCTTTCCGGCAGATGCTGACCAACTTGAAGTCTACAGCATCCGCTCCTGCCCCAACTGTCAAAACTTCGCTGTAATCAGACTGCAAAATATGATTCGTGTCACACAGTAAGATTACTGATATCTGATATTTTTTTGCAATTTGCTCTACAATAGATACCACCGGACAGGCATCTGCATCTACCAAAATCCTCATGCTTTCTTCCCCTTTGTTAAATCATAGCTTTCACCAATCATCCGTTTGATATCTTCCTTCGGGACGGTTCCATCCAGAATAATAGAATTCCAGTGTGTCTTATTCATGTGGTATGCTGGAACAACCGATGCAAAAGTACTTCGCCAGAAGTCCCGCCACTGCGGATCGCATTTCACATTAATCCATACATGTCCATCTTTGTTATAGATTAGAGCAAATGTCTTCTTAGACCCTTTATGGCGCATCACACACCAGTTAGAATCGTGGAATGGATAATCCTCGTATACCTGCTCAAAAGAAAGACAATATGTAATCGCTTCCTGTTTAGTTTGCATTATTTATCCCTCATAACAAATTGTATATTGGAAATTGTTTAAATGTGGCTTGGTCTTCCTCTGATAACTGATTTATCAACTTTCTCGCATTATGCTTGTTTTCAAGCAATATATTAACAGCACATTTCACCATATCATCTTTCGTCTTTTCCTCTAATTCTTCCAACACAGCTATTTCATCTTCAGACAACTCTCTTTTTCTCTTGAATAACTGCAGTTTATTAATAATACCATAT
>NZ_JAFBIZ010000205.1 GCF_021531995.1 Faecalicatena contorta | reverse complement strand
TTTGAATATTATACAATATCCAGTGGTCTTTTGGCAATTCTTTCATCAGATCCTGTTCAATCTTTTCCGGCTCCTCATTCTTTGTAAGCCCCAGTCTTCTGGAAATTCTCTTCACATGCGTATCCACTACTACACTTGGATCATGATAGATATTTCCCCGAATCACATTGGCAGTCTTCCTTCCCACCCCTGCAAGCGATGTCAGATCCTCCAGCGAACGCGGAACCTCCCCGCCAAATTCGTCACGGATCTTCTTCATGCAGGCAATCAGATTCTTCGCCTTATTGTGGTAGAATCCGGTCGGCTTGATATCCTGCTCCAGTTCTCCAGGATCCGCGTCAGCAATCGCATCCACAGATGGATATTTCTGAAACAGATCTTTTGTCACGATATTGACCCTGGCATCTGTACACTGGGCAGAAAGCATTGTGGCAGCCAAAAGCTGCCAGGGAGTCTCATAATTCAGGTAACAGACATACTCCGTTCCATACTGTGCATCAAGTATCTCCAGTATTTCTTTCGTTCTTTTTTTCATAATCACACACTTTCCACTATACAGACACGCGCTTCCTGATTCAACGGATTCCGCTCCATATAATCAAATAATATATATTCCTTTGTCGATGCAAAATATTCCAGATGGGTCATCTTGCGCATCTGATTTCTGTCGTAGGCTTCATATGCAGGCAGATACCGCCGACTGTTTTCTTCGTTTTCATAAAAACTTCTGATTTTTGCCTTCTCCACCTTATATTCTCCGGCAAATTCCGGACGACTCTTCGCATTTTCCCGAAGATAATAATCATACGTCAGTTTTTCCCGGTAGTACTCCTCCTTCTGCGGAAAATGAAGTGCGATATATTCCAGCAGGATCGCATATCTTGTGCTTCGCTTGTGCTGAATGCTTCCATATCCTCTCTCTTCATAAAAGTGACTCAGCTCATCGTACATCTGAAATGCAGAATCATACTCCCGTACCAGTTCCTCCATCGTATTCGTGAACTGTCGGCTGTTATAATATACCTCCACCATCTCTTCAATGCCCTTCAGACGTATGACATCCTCATAAGACAACCATCTCGTATACAGCACTTCATATGGCGGCCGATCCTTATGAACCAGCCCGTATTCTTCCTGATGCTCCTCCATAAAAGATCCCTTCAACACTTTCAGAAAACCCAGCTGAAGCTGCTCCGGGCGAAGCGCATAGACATCATCGAATGACTTTGCAAAGCTTTCTATATCTTCATGCGGAAGCCCTGCAATCAGATCCAGATGCTGGTGAATATTGCCCATATTCTGAATTCGCCGCACAATGCCTGCCACCTTTTCAAAATCCATCGTTCTTCGTATCGCGCGGATGGTATCCGGATTCGTGGACTGCACCCCGATCTCCAGCTGGATCAGCCCCGGCCGCATGCGCTCCATAAGCTTCAGCTCCTCCTCATTCAGGATGTCCGCTGCCACTTCAAAATGAAAATTCGTAATCCCTTTATCATGCTCCAGAATATACTGCCAGATCGCCATCGAATGATCATGTCTGCAGTTGAATGTACGGTCCACAAACTTTACCTGCGGCACCTTATGATCAATAAAAAACTGAAGTTCCCGCTTTACCCGAGACAGATCACGGAACCTCAACTTCTTATCTACAGACGACAGACAGTAACTACAGGAAAACGGACACCCACGACTGCTCTCATAATATACAATCTTATGCTCAAATTCCTTCATATCCGCATAGACAAACGGAACCTCACTTAAGTCCATCACCTCCCGCCAGGAATTCTCCACAACATCCCCATTCCAAAGGCGAAACGTAATGCCATCCACATGCAGAAGCCTGTTATCCACCTGTAGCCGGATCCTTTCCTCACTTTGCCGAAAGTTTTCCCCTTTCTTTCCTGATATATCCACCATTTCCGAAAAATCATCCACACAATGATAGATCCGGCACAGCTTTGCAAACGTTACTTCCCCTTCGCCCTTCATCACACCCTTCACCTGAGGCAGACGACGAAGTACCTCCCTGGCATCATACGAAACTTCCGGGCCACCAAGCCAGATCGGCATCCCCGGCCGGAGCTTTCCAATCTCCCTGACCAGCTCCTCCACAAAATCCAGATTCCATATATAACATGAAAAACACAGCACATCCGGCCTTTTCCGGTAGATATCCATCAGAACATCATCCACCTGCTGATTAATCGTATACTCCACAAGCTCAACATTCGGATCATCTGCATACGCCTTCAAACTGTACACCGCCAGATTCGAATGAATATACTTCGCATTAATCGCAACTAATAAAATCATCATCTTCACTCCTTTACTTTATTATAAATTTAGGCGTTTGCGAAACGCCACAAGCCGCATAAATACGGCATTTTTTAACTACAAAAAACAAATAACCCCTCACCGGATATGGTATAATAGAGTTGACGAGAAACTATAAACCATACATCCAAGAAAG
>NZ_JAFBIZ010000204.1 GCF_021531995.1 Faecalicatena contorta | reverse complement strand
TTTTCTATCCATTGCAACTGGATGCTTATTCTTAAAAATTGCTTCCTGTCTATGTATTGCATCATCCATTTCTCTTCTAATAAGCTCATTTTTATAAAAAAATCCCCTAGAAAGTCCTGTTCTTTTTACCAGCTCCGCTACGGTAATTCTTTCCATATTTTTAAGCATATCCGATATTGTATTTTTTGCAATATTCATCTTTTTCTGACTCTCTGCCTGCGTAATCGCTACCATCTTGTCATATTTCATAATCATCCCATCCTTCTACGATATCTAATAGAATCATGTCCATTTTTTCTCTTGCAGCTCTCGTTTCATCCGCCATTAGTTTATTTCCGATTTTCCGATAATGGTGTACAGAATATATGGAGGTATGCCCCAGTAGCTTAGCTATCATCCAGTCATCCACATGCATTTCTGTCAGTTTCTTTCCATAGCAATGTCTGAAAATATGAGTTCCAAACTTCAGAAACTCACCATTATCATCCCGGATATTTTCCTGACGGATCATTTTCATAATCTGATTTTGAATCATACGATATTGATAAGGTCTTGTCGGATCATCTTTTTTTACAAAAATATAGATTGTTTCTCCATACCGTTCTTTCGTATAATCAATTGCTTTCATAATCAATTGTGCCACTTCATCACTAATAGCTTTTTCATAGGCCACCGATTTTACTTGATCAATCCTTATAAAATATCGATTTTTCTTCATACTTAAGCAATCTGTTTTTAAAGTCAGTGTATCTGAAATCCTCGTTCCCAGTAGTTGATGGATAATCAATGCCCTACATATCTGCTCGTCCATTTTGAAAATGTGTTCATTTAGTCTTTTGATTTCTGCATCCGAGTAAAATTTAAATACATGTCTTGGTGTGCTTGGGAAATCATTGCTCAGAAACAATTCGCTCATGCACTGCCGTTCATATAAATTTCCAACATCTTCTATAACCCTTCGCAAGGCATACAGATCAGATCTATAATTTTTCCGTTCATGTGCTTCTGTTTGCAGATATATTAGATACTCTTCTATATGCATCCTTTCCAAATCCTGTAGTGATTGGATATTCGGACATTTCTTTTTTAGAAATCTGGAGAAACGTTTTACTGCAGTCATCTCACCATGAATTGTTCCTAAAGGGGAATATTTCAAATGCATAAAAATCACTTTTTTCACTTCTTCACGGATATCAGATTGTACAATTTCGGTAAAGTTAATTGTTTCCGTGTTCAAAATTGGATTCCATTGAATAGGAAAATCAAAGTTTTTAAGCGTCCAAACATCTTTTTCCTGCTCGTCTCGGTCATCCTCTTCTTCCAGAAACTTCAAGAGTTTCTTCATATGCTTTACAATGTTAGGAGTTTCAATTCCCACCTTATCGTATTCTGGTCGATATTTCTTACTTGACAAGGCATAACCTTTTTCCAACATCCAGCCTTTCAGCATACGAATGATCTTTTCTTCTTCCCTCGCATCTAATCGTTTTATCTTTCGATCAATCAAAAATTGCCGAATATTATTATAATAAGTCAATTCGCATGCCAAACTAGATGGAGCTAGTATTTTTCCTCTTTCCCATATAAACTCTTCTAACTTTTCGGCTAGTTCTTCTGATGGTAACCCTTCCAGATTAAAATACCGTTCCGATTTGATACGCATTTTCCGAAGCTGCTCTTTAGATGCCTCTTTATAGCATTCCATCTCATATATGTAAATTCTGTTTTTCATTTTCCATCACCACGCTTCTTAACTTTAATTATAGAAGCCAAATCATTTCCAGGTTTCTTAAAATAGCTATCATTTGCTTTTTCAACCCTCTTTGGCATGAAGTCCACATACTGTTTTGTCATTTCTTCTGAAAAATGTCCCAAATAATCTCGGATTGCCTGTATAGAAACATCTTTATCATAAAATTGAGTTGCAAGCGTATGTCTGTAATCATGAGTTTTGAAAATGTAATCTCCTTCTGATATTCCATTCTTATAACAGTATTTCTGAAATTCTTTGCAAAATGTTCCTACACGGTAGGCTCCACCATTCTTTCCTTTAAATATATAATCTTTTGGACGAATGTGTTCTCTCTCGATATATTTGCGCATGATTCTGTACATCACAAATGGAATAGGTATCATTTTATCTGCCTTCATCTTAATCTGGTAGACTTTCAACCATGCATCTTCTCCATCCCAGTAATAGGCATCCCCCTTTAACGTACACACTTCACTGATTCTCAAACCGGTACACCATAAATGTAAAAATATCAATCTTAAAGTTAATGGAAATGCATATAATTTTTGTAAAATTTCCATATAAACTTTTTCATCTATCGTTCTATCATGATGCTCCGGGTATGTTTTTTTTAAATAATATTCCGGTTTAAAGGGAATTTCTTTTATATATCCACGAACATTCAGAAATTGGTAAAATTTCAAATAGTGAACAATTCTTTTATTAAAAGTATCGTCTTTTGTAT
>NZ_JAFBIZ010000203.1 GCF_021531995.1 Faecalicatena contorta | reverse complement strand
CAATTTCTACAATATAATATCCCCGGATTTTTTTGAATTTGCAAGATCGTATGCTTCAATAATATTTCCCCGTATTACATACAGTGTATCTCCTATATACAGACCTCTGGTTCCTCCGGAAGAATTTCCGTTGATTTCTTCCTGTAGTTTGCAGACGAATCCTGTCTCCTCTTCATAGGTAAAAAGATAGTAGTCTTCCCCCCTGATTCCATAGGCTGCAAATCCAATCAGATTTTTCTGTGGATCAGCCAGAACTGCTTTATAATCATACGCCACATCTGTTCCATAGACCTCCTCTATCACATACGTTGCTTCTTCTTTTACATCTGTCCGATCCGAGATATCAAACATCGTAAGCTTTACCCCTTCCGTTTCTCCTGTATTTTCATCCGCAGCCATACCGATTCCAAGCAGCCTGTCCTTTCCATAGAAGTGCAGGTACTCTGAGAAACCAGGAATCTTAAGTTCTCCGATAATCTTCGGGTTATCCGGATCTGACAGATCCACACTGAAAAGCGGGTCCGTCTCACGGAAAGTGACAAAGTACCCGGTATCTCCAATAAATCTGGCCGAATATACCCTTTCATCTTTTGCCAGATCTTCTATCGCTCCTGTAATCTCCAGGCTTTCATCCATCACATAGACCGCATTGGTATCTCCATCCGTCGTTACGACTCTTAGTTTTCCCTGATACTCGTCAATAGAAAAGGTATCATTCAGATATCCGGCAAAGCTTCCCTGTGCCTTCCCCTCCAGTTCTCCGTCCTGATATGCAAACTTACGAACAGTTGTCGTAGATCTGTCGGAATCTTTCCATTGCGTTTCATAATAATATATATTCTGATTGCTAACGTATGTCTTCCCACCTTTGCTGAAAATCGCTGTACTATCACAGATTTCATCCGGATTCGCAATATTAATTGATGTGATCACTTCATACATACAGCCCTGCGACACCTGCGGAAGACAGATATCTGCCTGTTCCATCTCTTTATCATTAATCAACGGAACATATGTTGATGGGTCCTCTCTGACGATCGGATCGTTCACATAATATTCGCTGAACAGATAGAGATACCCATTTGCCATTCTGGATGTATTGTAATTTCCACTCTGAGACATACGGCCAATTTCTTTCGGTTCTGTCACATCCGCGATATCATAAGTCAACGCCTCTGTCTCCACTGTCCATCCGTCTGCCGTCATATAGCCCTGATCTGAGATCAGCACCATTCTTTTTCGTTCTGTATCCAGATATATTTCCCGAATCGTGTATTCTTTTTCAAGCGTAACACTTCCACATTTCACCATATCTCCGCCATTTGCTGAGATAATATCTGCCACGTATCCATTTTCTTCCACAACATACAGATATGTCCCGTCTGTTTTTACTATATCGCCTTCATCGACCCCTTCCTGTCTGACGTTCGTCTGCGAATAATCTCCCGATTCGCCATACTCCTGCTTCATACCGAAACTGTTCGCGGAAACGCTTGAATCCAGCGAAGCCTCTTCTGTACTTCCCAGATCATACGTAACCGCCTCTCTGGTCATCATAGAATCCTGATAGGATTTTACATATTGATAGATCTGATCATAACTTTCAGCCATAGCAAGTTCTTTACTCTCACTTATCTGACTGCCTGCATTCTTCCCCGTATCTCCGTCCTTCTGTCCCATACGCTGGTCTGTCCACAGCAGGATTCCAGAAACCACAACAATACACGCTGCCGCAAGAACCCCGATTCTGAAAATTGGAAATCGTTTTTTCTGCTTTCTGTGTTCCAGAAGTTCCCGGATCTGGTCCGGCTTCAAATGATCAGGAACTTCTATCTCTTCTGCTTCTTTTCGTATTTGATCAATCACATTCTGTTCATTCTTATTCATGGCACAGCCTCCTTCCCCTAACCCAGAACATATTTCATCTTCTGAAGAGCGCGGCTCCTTCTGGACCGGACAGTATTGGGATTCATGCCCAATATCTTCCCGATCTCCGCACTGTTGTATCCGCCAAAAACCGACATGCCTATGATCATCTGTTCTTCTTCAGACAGGACAAAGAATGCCCTTCGGACTTCTGTATCTCTTCCGTAATCCGGTTCTTCACAGAATTCATTCTTCTCTTGTATTTCCCACACATTATGTAATTCCTTCGCAGCTCTTTTCAATCTTTTTTTACATATGTTTGTCAGGATCGTATACATCCAGCTTTTAAATGCCGTCTGCTCCCTGAGCTTTTGGATGTTTTCATAAGCCGATATCACCGCTTCGCTGACCGCATCCTCTGCCTCATGCTGATTTCTAAGTATACACAGAGCGTATCGATACAGATCCGCATAGATTTCTTCATACATCCTGGCAAATATCTTCGCATCACATTTCATACCCTTCCCTCCCTGCCGGATTGCCTGTCCTGATATTTCACTTTGCACTGCCAGTCTTTATACTTATTAGAGTCCAAAAAGCAGTAAACTGTTGCATTCATTTTCAT
>NZ_JAFBIZ010000202.1 GCF_021531995.1 Faecalicatena contorta | reverse complement strand
TCCCAATAATAGTATTCTCCTATCTTTACCATACTATTCGGTACCTGGTTCACAACCTTACTTTCAATTTTCCCATTTTTATATTGTCCAACTACGATCCTGAAAGAGGAATTGCCGCAATCCAGTGCAATCATTATCTTTGTATCCCTCATAATCTCCTCCTACTGTACCGAAATTTTAAGATTGTATTTCGATTCATATTTCTTTAAAAACTTAATATCATTCACCTTCAGAGATTCAAGATCTCCCATCGCATATTTTCGTCCCAAGCCTCGATATTTGTCGAGACCCAGACGATGATACGGAAGGAACACAACTTCTTTAACTTTTTTCAATTTCTCAGCATATTCCAGAAATTGTTCTATTGCATATGGGTCATCATTACATCCCGGAATGTATGGATATCTAAGGTACAGTTTTCCTTTGAAATGTTCATCCATCCATCCGATATTCTCCAGTATCTGTGAATTATCTTTTCCCGTCAGGCGAAGGTGTTCCTGCGGAGAAAAATGCTTATAATCACAAAAAATAATATCTACATCATCCACAACTTTCTGAATCATTTTATTAGATACCTGACCACAGGTTTCAATCAGAACTGTCCAACCTCTCTTATGGATTTCTTTTGCACATTCCTTAATAAATCCAGCATAAAGTAATGGCTCTCCACCGCTGAATGTAATGCCTCCTCCTGAATTTCTGTAATATACATCATCTTTTTCCAGTATCGACATTAATTCATCTACGGTGTACTCTTCTCCCTGAATCACTCTTGCACCTGCATAACATTCATCAATACAGCGTTTACACATCGTACATTTTTCTATATCTGTAATCATTCCATATTCCGGGATATTGGTAATTGCATGAGTTGGACAGTGTTCTGCACACCGTCCACATCCCACACATTTGACTGCTTTAAATAATATTTCACTCTGAAAAAGCTGAGATTCTGGATTGGCACACCATTTACATCTTAAAAGACATCCTTTCAAAAATACTGTCGTCCTTATTCCTGGTCCATCTTCTGTAGAACATCTTTCAATATTAAATATCTTTGCCTTTTCCATAAATTCCCCTTTATAATTCTACTTCCATTCGATTGATTACATCGTTCTGTGCAGATTCTCCCAAAGATGTAAACAATGCACTATATCCTGATACACGAACCATAAGATCAGAATATTCTTCCGGATTCTTCTGTGCTTTTCTTAATGTTTCATTGTCTGTAACATTGAACTGAATCTGCTGACCATCTTTATCAAAGAAAGCTCTCATCATGCTGATAATTTTCTTTCTGGATTCTTCTGTCGCAATGGTCGAAGGAGCGAGTCTCATGTTAAAAATATTTCCCTTTTGATCCCAGATTGTTGGAATCTTGCCAACTGAATTACATGCAGCTGTTGCACCGCTTCTTTCAGAACCATTTGCCGGAGAAACTCCATTGTTTACAACATCTCCTGCCGAACGTCCATCCGGAGTTGCTCCAACTCTGCTTCCAAATGAAATATTTCCTGTAACAGGACTCTGACTGTAGGAGAAGCAGCATGGTACCGGACCTTTTCCATATTTTGAACTCTTATAGTTATGTCTCAGGCTGGAACCAATATAATCTTCAATTGCAACTACCCACTTATCTGCGTAATCATCGTCATTTCCAAATTTCGGCACTTTATTCTTCATAATCATCTGTATCTCTGCGCCGCTCGGAGTCGTCGACTGATCCTGGAAATTTGTAGAAAGAGCATGTAATAATTCTTCCATAGTAAGCATTTTCTTATCAAATACCAAATACTCAATTGCAGTCATTGAATCACCTGAACTAATTGTTCCTGCCGTTGGTCCTCCGTCTGCAGAGTATAATGCTCCTCCTTCTACGAGATCCAGACAACGTCCTATACAATCTTCTACAAGTGAAGAACGAAATGCGTTCAAATCATAACGGATATGTACTTCATCATTGATATGTTCCGTCATACAGTTCAAATCCATGAAATATTTAAGCATCTTTTTAAACTCTTCCATGACTTCATCTATCGTCTGGCAGTCTGTCATTTTTTTATCCGTTTTTTTGAATAACTTACCAGTTGCCGGATCTATGCCATCATGTAAAGTAATCTCTAATACTTTTTCCACACTCAACCATGGTCCTTTTGCTGCGAAGTCCCATTTACCAGGAATTGATGCTTCAATACATCCATCCGGACACCACTCTACCTGATCCTCTTTTGCAATTCCCATATTGTCCAGAATCTTGATAAATGCTTTATCATTATAAAATGCTGGCATTCCACCTTTGTGCTCAATTGTTGCTTCTAAAGCATCCATCAAAATCTCATCCGTTGTTCCGTCAAAATACTTAACAGAAATAGGTAATTGCGAAACTCGCTAAGCTTGTTCGCAATTCTGAACCAAAACAAGGATGAATTCGTGCAAAGCACGAATTCTGGAATGAAATGTAGATAACCGGACATTTTAGGCGCACTTTAATAAGGC
>NZ_JAFBIZ010000201.1 GCF_021531995.1 Faecalicatena contorta | reverse complement strand
ATATTTAAGTTTTCTGTATCCTTTGGACTTAAAAAATTACTTTCCAGCCATCTGTTTTGCAACTTCTTGAACCTGAGCCTCTTGGACTCAACCCTCAAAAGCAGCTTACTTACTGGCTATTTTCGTGTTTTCCACTAGCAGCTTTATTTTATTTCATTTTAGTTTTACGAAGCTTTTTTTTCGTACAACTTTTTAACTATTTTTCTACTCCCGATACCCGCCTTGTCTTTATTTTCGTAAAGGGTTTTATCATTTTCGTAGGATTTATTTTACGAAGGCTTACGAAAACTTCTTTTCGTAAGCAGCTGTCCATCAGGCATTCATTGCTACTTTGAATTTCTCCAATTCATTTCCCATCATCTCTTCTGATACATGTGTGTATATATCAATTGTTGTGGAATAATGAGCATGTCCCATTCGCTGTATTTGTATGTTTTTTTATTGATACAATTCGTAACGCTGGTGCTCCGTTTTATGCGGCTATTGCTGCCATTCTTTGTATGCGGCAGAATCAGCAGGACAGTTTTCAATAAGCCAAAAATAGAGAATTTGCGACCATAATAGATGGTATATGGGGAATGATTTTGCTGCCGCCCTTTCCCATAATCGAAGAAAGGGGGATTTTCCATGACTGATTCCAAACACTTAATATTGAAGGTTGTATTGTTCGATTTAAAGAACTATAATAGATTCTATGGAGGTGCGAGATGGACTATATGACATTAAAAGAGGCCGCCGAGAAATGGGGCGTGACACCTCGTAGAGTGAATTATTATTGTGCCGGTGGGCGTATCTCCGGCGCTGTGAAGATGGCCGGTGTTTGGCTGCTCCCTAAAACTACGGAAAAGCCAGTTGATGGCCGGACAAAACAAGGAAAGGAGCAAAAGCATGAGTAATATATTACTTCTTGAAGATGATCTGAGCCTGATTAACGGGCTTTCTTTTGCGTTCAAAAAACAGGGATTTGAATTAGTTGTTGTCAGAACCCTCAAAGAAGCAGACAGTTTGTAGACAGATGGAAAATATGATTTGCTGGTGCTTGATGTATCACTGCCGGATGGCACTGGATTTGAATTTTGCAAAAAAGTGCGGCAGTTTTCCAAAGTTCCCATCATGTTTTTGACAGCGGCAGATGAAGAAATGAACATTATCATGGGATTGGACATTGGCGGAGACGATTATATTACAAAACCGTTTAAGCTGGGAGTGTTAGTATCCAGAGTAAATGCACTGCTTCGTCGGGCAAAGGATTTCAGTTCCGCAGATACACAGCTGGAATCCAACGGAATGAAAGTGCTTTTGCTGCAAGGGGAGGCGTTCAAGAATGGAAAGCTATTGGACCTGACTGCCGCAGAATATAAACTGCTGTGTCTGTTTATGAGAAACCCTAACATGGTACTTACCAAAGAACAAATTTTAGATAAGCTATGGGACTGCGATGGAAATTATATTGACAGCAGTACCCTTACCGTATATATGAGGCGGCTGCGTATGAAGATCGAGGATAATCCGAGTGAACCACAAATGCTCCTGACGGTTCGGGGAATGGGTTACAAATGGAATGTGATCGGGTGAGGGGTCTATGAAAATATTTGCAAACAAAGAGATCAAAAGATTGTTTCTTGTATTATCAGTTATTTGGGTGACCTCCTTTCTGCTGACACAAGGGTTCTTATGGCTGTGCTATCAGCGGTTTTCTTTGTTCCTATTGCTTGTTTTTGTATTGGAAGGAGGGGCCATATTGGCAGCGTGTTGTTCCTATTTCACCAAACAAAATCAAGTTATGGAACAGGCGGTATCACAGATCAATGCGTATCTTGACGGAGATCACAATGCCCGTATTGAATGTGATGATGAGGGCGAACTGTATCGGTTGTTTCATTCTGTCAATTCTCTGTCGGCTGTCTTAAATGCTCACGCAGATAACGAACTTCGGGAAAAGGAATTTCTGAAAAATACAATCTCTGATATTTCCCACCAACTGAAAACACCGCTGGCTGCTTTGAATATTTATAATGGTCTGCTTTAGGACGAAAATATGGAATTGAGTACGGTAAAAGAGTTTGCTGATTTATCCGAACAGGAACTTGACCGCATTGAAACACTGGTACAAAACCTGCTCAAGATTACAAGACTGGATGCCGGTGCCATCGTGTTGGAAAAGGCCACAGAGAATGTGGCGGATATGATACGGAATATTGAAGCTTTTTTCTCCCAGAGTACTAACCACGTTATGCGGATAATTTGCCGGAACAATAATAATTGTTCCCTCCGAAACGGAATTCGTTCCTTATTGAATATAATGATTCCTTTTCCTTTTTCTACAGATTCCAATTTCAAGAAGATTATGGTAATGATTTCTTGGTGTTTCTTTTTCAAAACGGTCCCGTCCGTAGTTTCTGATTCCTACACTTCCGAGCTTGGCAACCAAATCCTCCCCACTTGATATCTGATAATATTCCAGCTTTATTTTTGATAAATTTGCCATTTTTAGCCTTTCTGCACTCTTCTGAACATAATTAAGG
>NZ_JAFBIZ010000200.1 GCF_021531995.1 Faecalicatena contorta | reverse complement strand
ATCCCAGAATATCCTCTGGGATTTTATTATGGATTTCCATCCTCGAAATATTTCCATGACTAAAACATATGGATTCTATCGCAATATTTAATTTATGCTAAACTGCTTTTAATATATCTATAAAACTGTTCATGTAGCTGCCTCATCTCATCTGGCGCTTTCATTGAATGTTGATACATGAACATATTTCCAAATTTGCTTCTGAACACGAAACTCAATCCCATGCTCAATATAGAAACCGGTGCAAGACGAAAGAAATTCATTTTGGGCGGAGATAATTCTATTCCCAATTTATGAAGTGCTGAAAAATTACGCTGCATTTGTTTTGCAGTATAGAGCATCACTTTTCCGTCATACCCCGCCTTTTCTGGGTTGTCTGCCATATAATAAGCATCCGCAATAGGTACAACCATTGCCAAGTGACTCAATTGCCAGGCATGCATATCCTGAACAATCTGATACGGTATATTAGCTTGCTTAAAGAGAGATGCCAATTTCAACAATCTTTCCGTTTTTTCTCCCGAAATCTCAGCAAAAGTTGTTTTCTGAATAAGCCTCGGAGTAAGAGCTGCGTGAAGCACATTTTCATCAAAACTTCCGCCCGCCCCCGGAAACGCAGGAACAATTCTGCCTTTTCCACAAATTTCTTCCCAATTACTATATGGTTCCAGTGTGTTGACCATTGTAACAATATTAGGGCTACAATTATTCTTTAGCTCCCTTAATGCAATATAGACTTGATTTTCTCTGACAGGCAAAAAAATAAAGTCATATAAATCGTCATCTTCCAATTTATCAATGATCGTTAATTCCGCTTTCAGAATGCTATTATCCTTAGAGTACAGCAATCCATTTTTCTTTAGAATTTCCAGCCGCTGTCCTCTTGCGTATATGCAAACATGGTGTCCGGCATCACTGAACAATGCCGCATATAAACACCCGATAACGCCAGCTCCATAAACAAGTAATTTCATCGCACAAAAACCTCTCTAATTTTTGACCAGTTTACTTAATTCTGATTATGCTACTTAGCGTAGCAAGCAATATATCTATTATTTTGCGAGTGAACGACCAATGATATATACTCCAACAGACATCTCTCCAACAGATATCCCTGCCATTAATCTGGACAGAAAATCTGTTCCGCCAAACAACCTGGAAAAAGCGAACAATGCGATTCCCATTACTATCAACAGTATACCAAATATGTACATTTCCTGTTTTCTAGCTACTGTATCCACCCAATCATGTCTAATATTTGTTCTTCGCTAAACTCTCGAATACTACTATCCGCTTTACCATTCATTAACTCGGATATGGTAATGCCAAGCTCCTGGCATAACATTTTTCTTTTGCCCACGAGAGGTAAGTCGGAACAATCGTATTGAGCGATTGTTTTACATAGGTAATATCCTATGTAGAAATTTCACCGATTTTTTGAAACGCACTTCCGACGACCTCCGTATCGCCTATGGCAATCATTGCCCATGCATTGTCACCGAGAGCGAAGTATTTACCAACAGATAATGCACCCACAGCAGGAAAATCGCCGATTGCAATTGCACCGAGGGAAATGATGCCAAAGCTAATTGCCCAGGTTGCAAATACTTCGATGAAAAAACAGCCTGTTAACAAAATACCAAGGGCAAACATAGCGATAGAAAGCAAACATCACACCGAAAGGCAAAATTTCATATTGTGAAAATCTACCTTGAGAACTCTTTATTACAATAAGTACTTTTTTAGGATTTTCTTGTCCAATGGCAGTCGCAGCATGGTTCTCCACCAGCTAGTGTGAATTTACGAATAAATGTACTACCACTTAATTCTGCCATATCATAATCATAAGTACACATTGCCGGGCAAATCTCTGGTATATCCAACAGCTTCAACAAGTACAATATACCACAGTGGGTAAAAATAGCTGAGTAACAGTTAATGTTCCTCCCCGTTTCGTAACGAAAACACCATGTATAAGGATTTCTTTCTGACCGCCTCACACTTTCCTCACCTTGTCGTTTCAACTTTGCCTGCGCTTTTGGCGTGTACTTGCTACCCAATTTAAGGAAACACTTCATAATCATATTGTTGGTCATGGCATGATGATAAAAGTCGGTAACTTGTTCAAGGTTTGGTTTCTCTTCCAATTCCAGATATACCGATGCCAGCATTGCTGCACTCAAAATATTCGTAAGAAAAGGATCTCCTTTTTCAAATTCTGGTATATCTACTAAAATATTCTGATAGCATTTCCTGGCCTTTGCCATTACTTTTCGTGGATTCTCTTTGCTCATACGATACATTTCTCGCATAAAAGAACCCTGAAAGCACCGCCACATAGCTTGTGGCATTAGCCCATTCTTCATTTTCTTATTCCCCTCCCTTTTCTTCAAAAACTATAGGCGTTTGCGAAACGCCACAAGCCGCATAAATACGGCATTTTTTAACTACAAAAAACAAATAACCCCTCACCGGATATGGTATAATAGAGTTGACGAGAAACTATAAACCATACATCCAAGAAAG
>NZ_JAFBIZ010000001.1 GCF_021531995.1 Faecalicatena contorta | reverse complement strand
TTAATGAATAGTGCAAAATTCACAAATTCGTAATATGCTTTAGTGCGATAGAGAATTAGCATGGTATACCAGGAGAATAAATTGACAATCTTTTAACGGAAAACGCCAAAAACAGTTGCAGATTGGAAAGAAAGGATATATAATATAATTGGCAAAAATTTGGTTTTACTTTTTTGAAAAAACCCAACTTATAATATGAAGAAAATGGAGGGCTAGACTATGGGCAACATGGCAACAGAAAGTGCAGCAAGTGCAAGAATCGCTTCTTTACTTGATGCAGGAAGCTTTGTTGAAATCGGTGGCGCAGTGACTGCCAGAAATACTGATTTTAACATGCAGGAAAAAGAAACTCCGGCAGACGGTGTAATTACCGGATATGGAGTGATCGATGGTAATCTGGTGTATGTATACAGCCAGGATGCTTCAGTATTGAATGGAGCAATCGGTGAGATGCATGCAAAGAAGATTGCCAATATCTATGATATGGCAATGAAGATGGGTGCTCCGGTGATCGGACTGGTGGACTGTGCAGGACTGAGACTTCAGGAGGCAACAGATGCACTGGAGGCATTTGGTAAATTATATATGAAGCAGTCAATGGCATCAGGTGTGATTCCGCAGATCACAGCAGTCTTTGGAACCTGTGGCGGAGGGCTTGCGCTTGTTCCTGCTCTTACAGATTTTACATTTATGGAAGCTGCAAAGGCAAAATTATTCGTAAATTCACCGAATGCTATTCCAGGAAACAGCATCGACAAATGTAATACAGCATCTGCAAAATATCAGAGCGAGAATACGGGTCTGGTAGACAGCATCGGAACAGAAGACGAGATCCTTGGTGAGATTCGTGAACTGGTATGTATGCTGCCATGTAATAATGAAGAGGATGCTTCTTATGATGAGTGCACGGATGATCTTAACAGACTGTGTACAGATATTGAAAATGCAACAGAGGATACAGCAATAGCCCTTGCTTCTGTCTCTGACAGTGGAATTTTCTGTGAAGTGAAGAAAGAATATGCCAAAGATATGGTTACCGGATTTATCAAATTAAATGGTATGACGGTCGGTGCAGTGGCAAACCGTTCTAAGGTATACAATGAAGACGCGGAAATAGTTGCCGAATTTGATGGATCTCTGTCTGCTGACGGTGCAGAAAAGGCAGCTGAATTCGTTGAATTTTGTGACGCATTTAATATTCCGGTTCTGACACTTACGAATGTTGCCGGATTTGCGGCAAGTGAATACAATGAAAAGCGTCTTGCAAAAGCAGCGGCAAAGCTGACTTATGCATTTGTTAATGCAACGGTGCCGAAAGTAAATGTAGTGATTGGAAAAGCTTTTGGAAGCGCATATGTAACAATGAACAGCAAATCACTGGGAGCTGATATGGTATATGCATGGCCGGACGCAGAGATCGGCATGATGGATTCTTCTCTTGCGGCTAAGATTATGTACGCAGACGCAGATGTTGCTACGATCAAAGAAAAGGCAGCGGAATACAAAGAATTACAGTCCAGTCCGTTATCTGCGGCAAGAAGAGGCTATGTGGATACGATTATTGAACCGGTTGATACAAGAAAATATGTGATCGGTGCGTTTGAAATGTTATTCACAAAGAGAGAAGATCGTCCGATGAAAAAGCATGGAACGGTTTAGAGAGGTGAGGCAAAGTGAAGAAAAAGTTAAGCGTATTACTCTGTGCAGTGACTGTGATGCTCTGCTTTACCGCTTGCGGAGGAAGTAAGGAGCAGGTACAGTATGACGAGGGCACTGTCACACAGATTGCAGACGGTTTGATTGAGAACTGCAATGGTATGGATGATGCGACAGTGGAAGAATGGAAGAATATGAGCGACTTCAAAGCAGAGCTCATTTTGACACAATATGGTGTTCCTTATACGAGAGACAGCTTTGTCGGAGCAATCGAATCCTGGTCCCAGGCGAAGAAAGACTGCGGTGAATTTGTAAGTCGCGGCGATTACGAGTTTGAAGCTTCTGCGGATGAACTTAAGGTGACTGCAAATGCGGAATTTACAGACCGTGATGCAAAGATTACGTTCGTTTTTGACGAGAATCTGTGCCTGGACAGCCTGACGGTGGATGCAAAATACTCGACGGGTGAGATTATGGAAAAAGCGGGATTGAATACGATCCTTGGTATGGGTACCGTATTTGTTGTACTGATTTTCATCTCTATATTGATCTCATTGTTCAAGTATATTCCTTTGCTTGAAGCAAAGTTAAAAAAACAGCCGGCGGCAGAGAAAAAAGAAGTATCCACACCGGCAGAGGTTTCAGTCGCAGCAGAAGAAGATCTGACGGATGATCTGGAACTTGTGGCAGTCATTGCAGCGGCAATCGCAGCGGCGGAAGGAGCGGCAAGTACAGATGGATTTGTAGTAAGAAGTATTAGACGTCGTCCATCTAATAAATGGCGTGCATAAGAATTAGAAGAATAGATTAGGAGGATAATTCAATGAAAAACTATACAATCACAGTGAACGGTAATGTATATGATGTAACAGTAGAAGAGAACGGAGCAGGTGTGACACCGGCTGCGACAGCGCCAAGAGCAGCTGCAAAAAAAGCTCCGGCAGCACCTAAGGCAGCACCAAAAGCAGCTGCAGGAGCTGGTTCGATTGAAGTAAAAGCAGGAGCTGCAGGAAAAGTATTTAAGATTGAAGCAAATGTTGGACAGAGCGTAAAGAAGGGTGATGCTGTTGTAATCATCGAAGCAATGAAGATGGAGATCCCAGTTGTGGCACCGGAAGACGGAACAGTAGCAAGTATTGATGTTGCAGTAGGCGATGCGATCGAATCTGGAGCTGTTCTGGCTACATTAAACTAATATCATACAGTGATATGATGTTATAACAACACGACTGGAGGTTAAAAAATGGAATATATAACGACAACATTAGGAAACCTCGTGCATCAGACAGCATTTTTCAGTCTTACATGGGGCAATGTGGTCATGATTGCGGTTGCATGTGTTTTCCTGTATCTTGCAATCAGACACGGATTCGAGCCTCTGCTCCTTGTACCAATTGCATTTGGTATGCTGCTGGTTAATATCTATCCGGATATTATGCTCCACGCAGAGGATGCGGCCAATGGAACCGGAGGTCTTCTTTACTACTTCTATGTACTGGATGAATGGTCCATTCTCCCATCTCTGATCTTCATGGGCGTAGGCGCGATGACAGATTTTGGACCACTGATCGCAAACCCGAAGAGCTTCCTTCTGGGAGCAGCAGCACAGTTTGGTATCTTTGCTGCATATCTCGGAGCAATGGCAATGGGATTTTCAGATAAGGCTGCTGCGGCTATCTCTATTATCGGTGGAGCAGATGGACCGACTTCTATCTTCCTTGCCGGTAAGCTTGGTCAGACAGCCCTGATGGGACCGATCGCGGTAGCGGCATATTCGTATATGTCACTGGTACCGATTATTCAGCCGCCAATTATGAAGCTTCTTACAACAGAGAAAGAACGTAAGATCAAGATGGAGCAGTTAAGACCGGTATCTAAGCTGGAAAGAATTCTGTTCCCGGTTATCGTAACGATCGTTGTATGTACGATTCTTCCTACGACTGCACCACTGGTTGGTATGCTGATGCTTGGTAACCTGTTCCGTGAATCAGGAGTTGTAAGACAGCTGACAGAGACGGCTTCCAATGCATTGATGTATATCGTAGTTATCCTGCTGGGAACTTCAGTAGGTGCTACGACGAGTGCAGAGGCATTCCTGAATATTGCTACGATTAAGATTGTTGTTCTCGGACTGATTGCATTTGCATTTGGTACAGCTGCCGGTGTAATATTCGGTAAGCTAATGTGTATTGCAACGCATGGAAAGGTTAACCCACTGATCGGTTCTGCCGGCGTATCCGCAGTTCCGATGGCAGCCAGAGTATCACAGAAGGTTGGAGCAGAAGCTGATCCGACAAACTTCCTTCTGATGCATGCTATGGGACCAAACGTTGCAGGTGTTATCGGTACAGCCGTTGCTGCCGGAACATTTATGGCAATCTTTGGTGTAGGCGTATAAGAGAGATTGAATATTAGGAGGAAAGAAAATGGCTGAAATAGAGAAAAAACCGGTAAAGATTACAGAAACTATTCTGCGTGATGCGCATCAGTCTCTGATCGCAACACGTATGACTACAGAACAGATGCTTCCGATTATTGAAACAATGGATAAGGTTGGATATCATTCCGTAGAATGCTGGGGTGGCGCTACGTTTGATGCATCTCTTCGTTTCTTAAAAGAGGATCCATGGGACAGACTTCGTAAATTCCGTGATGGATTCAAGAATACAAAACTGCAGATGTTATTCCGTGGACAGAATATCCTGGGATATCGTCCGTATGCTGATGATGTGGTAGAATATTTTGTACAGAAATCAGTTGCAAACGGAATCGACATCATTCGTATCTTTGACTGTCTGAATGATTTGCGCAATCTGCAGACGGCTGTAAAAGCGGCAAATAAAGAAAAGGCAGAGGCTCAAGTAGCACTTTCTTATACACTGGGCGATGCATATACATTAGAGTACTGGGTAGATATTGCAAAGAGAATCCAGGATATGGGCGCAGATTCTATCTGTATTAAAGATATGGCCGGACTTCTGGTGCCGTACAAGGCAACAGAGTTGATCAGCGCTCTGAAAGATGCAGTGGATCTTCCGATTCAGCTTCATACACATTATACATCCGGTGTTGCATCCATGACTTATCTGAAAGCGGTAGAGGCCGGCGTTGATGTAATTGATACTGCAATGTCTCCATTTGCACTGGGAACATCTCAGCCTGCAACAGAAGTTATGGTTGAGACATTCAAAGATACTCCATATGATACAGGGCTGGATCAGAAGCTTCTGGCTGAGATTGCAGATTACTTCCGCCCGATTCGCGATGAGGCTCTGGAGAGCGGTCTTCTGAATCCAAAGAATATGGGAGTAAATATCAAAACTCTGCTGTACCAGGTACCGGGCGGTATGCTGTCCAACCTGACTTCTCAGTTGAAGGAGCAGGGTGCAGAGGATAAGTTCTACGATGTACTGGAAGAAGTTCCAAGAGTGCGTAAAGACCTTGGAGAGCCGCCGCTTGTAACACCTTCTTCACAGATCGTTGGTACGCAGGCTGTATTTAACGTTCTGATGGGAGAACGCTATAAGATGGCTACAAAAGAGACAAAAGATATCTTAAGCGGAAAATATGGCGAGACTGTTAAACCATTCAACGAAGAAGTGAAGGAAAAAGTTCTTGGAAAAGATGCAGAAATTATTACCTGCCGTCCTGCAGATCTGATTCCGGACGAACTGGATACTCTGCGCAAGGAATGCGGACAATGGATTCAGCAGGATGAGGACGTACTTTCTTACGCACTGTTCCCGCAGGTGGCTGTTGATTACTTTAAATACAGAGCTGCACAGCAGACAAAGGTAGATGCTGAGATGGCAGATACCAAGAATGGAAGCTATCCGGTATAGAAGCGGATTGCCGACAGGAATAAATAAGCAGATAAGACCGGAAATCAAGTTAGTTTGGCTTGCTTTCCGGTTTTTTTGTCTATCATGTCGGACTCAGGGTTCTCTACTTGATTATTCTCCCACAAGGCTATATAATAGAAACGATGTCTGGTAGGAAGGTAATGCTAAATGGGAAGCAAGAATGAATTATTGAAAAAGATAGATGACGGTTATCCGAAGTTTAGTAAAGGTCAGAAAAAGCTGGCCGACTATATTCGGAAAGATTATGATAAAGCTGCATTTCTGACGGCGGCAAGGATGGGAGAGGAAGTAGGTGTCAGTGAATCGACGGTCGTTCGATTTGCGACTGCGCTTGGATATGAAGGATATCCGGAATTCCAGAGGGCTCTTGGTGAACTGGTTCGGACGAAATTGACTTCCATCCAGAGAATGGAAGTCACTTATGGAAGAATCAGCCAGGGCGAGATCCTGGCTTCCGTACTTCAGTCAGATATTGAAAAGATCAAGCTTACAATGGAGACGATTGATCATGATGCATTTGAAATGGCTGTAGATACCATACTGAAAGCAAAGAGAATCTATGTGATCGGTATCAGAAGCTGTTCTCCACTTGCCAGTTTTTTGAGCTTTTATCTGAATCTGATCTGTGAAAATGTGACGGTTGTCAATACGAACAGTTCCAGTGAGATCTTTGAGCAGTTGATTCGGATCAGTGAAAAAGATGTGATTATAGGAATCAGTTTTCCAAGATATTCTATGCGTACATTGAAGGCACTGGAATTTGCAAGTAACCGGAAGGCTACAGTCATTACGCTGACAGACAGTATCCATTCGCCGATGACACTGTATTCTTCCTGTAATCTGATTGCAAGAAGCGATATGGCTTCGATTGTGGATTCTCTGGTTGCACCTTTGAGTGTGGTGAATGCTCTGGTAGTTGCACTTTGTATGAAGAAACAGAAAGAGGTTATTACAACACTGGAGACACTTGAAGAAATCTGGGATGAATATCAGGTGTACAGTAAGGATGAACTGAACATGGTTGGAGATACGGTGAAACTGTCAGGAACATCAGCAAGAGAGAATGAGGATAAAGAAGATGAGTAAAGTACTGATCGTGGGCGGTGGTGCTGCCGGTATGTTTGCTTCTTTGGCTGCGGCACAAAGCGGACATGAAGTCCTTGTGTTTGAAAAAAATGAAAAACTGGGTAAAAAGCTGTTCATTACCGGAAAGGGAAGATGTAACCTGACCAATGCCTGTGATATGGAACAACTCTTTCGGGCAGTGGTCTCCAATTCCAAATTTTTATACAGTAGTTTTTATGGTTTTACGAATCAGGATACGATTGCTTACTTCGAGTCACTTGGTCTTCGGACGAAGATGGAACGTGGGGAAAGAGTATTTCCGATATCAGACCATTCTTCGGATGTCATTCGTGTTCTGTCAGAGCGTATGCGTCTGCTGGGCGTTCAGGTTTTCCTGAATACAACGGTAAAAGAAATTGTTGAAAAAGAAGGATTGTTTCACTCTGTTGTGCTGGAAGATGGGAAAAAAGTACAGGCTGATGCATGCATCATTGCAACCGGAGGGTTGTCTTATCCAAATACAGGTTCTACCGGAGATGGTCTTAGGTTTGCAAAAGCACTGGGACACCAGATTACGGAATGTATGCCATCGCTTGTCCCGATGGAGACGAAGGAACCCTGGGTAAAAGAATTACAGGGACTGTCTCTTAAAAATGTTAATGTGACGATCTTTGACGGAAAAAAGAAGCTCTATGATGAGTTTGGTGAGATGCTTTTTACTCATTATGGGGTCAGTGGACCCCTGATCTTAAGCGCAAGCAGTTATGTGGGGAAAAAAATGAAAGGAAAAGAACTTCAGTTGAGCATCGATTTGAAACCGGCACTGTCGGAAGAACAGCTGGATCGCCGTATTCTGAAAGAGTTTGAAGAGAATCAGAACCGGCAGTTCAAAAATGCGATCGGAAGTCTGTTTCCTTCCAAATTAATTCCGGTAATGCTTGAATTAAGCGGGATACCATTAGAGAAAAAAGTAAATGTAATATCGAAGGAAGAGAGAAGTTATTTTTTGAATCTGATCAAGCATTTTTCCATGACATTGACGGGCCTTCGTGATTATAATGCGGCAATCATTACCAAGGGAGGTGTCCGGACAAAAGAGGTTGATCCGGGTACTATGGAGTCAAAACTGGTGAAGGGTGTCTATTTTGCAGGGGAAGTACTGGATCTGGATGCGTTGACGGGTGGATTTAATCTGCAGATTGCATGGTCCACTGCATATGCGGCGGGAAACAATATAGATTAATACGAAGGAGAAAAGTATGAAGGGGAAATATCAGTTCAAATATGTAGAAACGCAGGAAGTTCTGACCGAGTATATGAAAGTGAATGGTTTACTGAAAATACCAAAAACATATCGAATGGTTGTCGCTACAGGTGGGTTGTTTGTATTGACCATTATGTTGCTGAATACGGATATTCTGAAAAGAAACATTGGAGAAATCCTGCTTTTTGCATTGAAGTTTCTGGTGATATGGGCACTCGTGTTTGTGGCTGCACAGATTGTCGGAAAGACGATTGGTAAAAAAATGGAATTTCTGGCAGCGACGGGTGATGCAGAAACAATTTATGAAAAGAGAATGCAAAAATGGAAAAAGCCGGCGGAAGTGAAAATTGACTTTTATGAAGAATGCTGGATCAGTCATGTTCATGGAAATTCCCAGACACTGCATTACAGAAATGTTGCCAGAATCATTGAAAGTGAGAAAGTGATTGCAATGATTGTGAATTCAGAAGAAGGCGGACAGAGGTTTTTTGCGATTCTGAAAAATGGAATTCTGGATGCAGATATAGAAGAATTTAAACAGTTTCTTCTGGAAAAATGTCCCGGAGTAAAAAATGGAATGGAACAGGTGAGTGTTGAAGAACAAAGCGGAAAGAAAAATAAGGAGAAATAATCATGGGATATAATGTGGCAATTGACGGACCGGCAGGTGCGGGAAAGAGTACGATTGCAAAACTGGTGGCGAAGAAAAAAGGATACATCTATGTTGATACGGGAGCAATGTATCGTGGGCTTGCGATTCATTTTCTGGATCAGGGGATTCAGGCGAATGAGACAGAAAAAGTAATTCTGGCATGTCAGGATGCTGAGGTTACAATCCAGTATGAAAATGAGGTACAGCAGGTGTATCTGAATGGAAGAAATATCACTTCCAGACTGCGGGATGAAGAGGTGGGAAATATGGCCTCTGTCACATCTGCAATTCCCCAGGTGCGTGCAAAACTTCTGGAATTACAGCAGAACCTTGCAAGGACGCAGAATGTGATCATGGATGGAAGAGATATCGGAACCTGTGTGCTTCCGGATGCAGATGTTAAGGTATTTCTGACAGCCAGTGTTCAGACGAGAGCAAAGAGACGTTACGATGAACTCTGTGAAAAAGGAATCACATGTGATCTGAAAGAAATTGAAGCAGATATTGAGCAGAGAGATTACCGTGATATGACGAGAGAAATCGCACCGCTTAAGCAGGCGGAAGATGCAGTTCTGGTAGATAGTTCCTGTATGACGATCGAAGAAGTGGTAGATGCGATCGTAAAACTGTGTGAATAATATCGAAAGGATAAGAATGGAATCATGAAGATTGAACTTGCAAAAACTGCCGGTTTCTGCTTCGGGGTAAAACGGGCAGTGGATACGGTCTATGCACAGGCGCGGGAGCATGAAGGAGAGAAAATCTATACTTATGGTCCCATCATTCATAACGAAGAAGTTATCAGAGATCTGCAAAAGCAGGGAGTGGAGGTAATCTGTGATGAGAAGGAACTGGATGCAGTTGAATCGGGAATTGTGGTGATTCGCTCGCATGGGGTTCCGAGATATATCTGTGAAAAAATAGAAAAAAAGGGACTGACCTGTGTGGATGCAACCTGTCCGTTTGTTAAGAAGATTCATAAAATTGTGGAAGAGGAAAGCTCCAGAGGAACACATGTGATTATTATCGGAAACGGTGATCATCCTGAGGTTCAGGGGATTCGCGGATGGGCAGGCGATCGTGTTACTGTAATACAGACGTTGGAGGATGCGCAGAGGTTTCAGCTTGAAGAAGGTGCAGGAAAGATATGTATCGTAGCACAGACGACATTTAACTACAATAAATTCAAAGATTTAGTTGAAATTATCTCAAAAAAGGGGTATGATATAATTGTTTTAAATACGATTTGTAATGCGACGAAAGAACGGCAGGAAGAAGCACGTCACATTGCAGAGAGAGTAGATGCTATGGTTGTAATAGGAGATAAGCGTAGTTCAAATACTCAGAAGTTATTTGAAATCTGTAAAGAAGAATGTTTGAATACGTACTATATACAGACACTTGACGATTTGGATATGAATCAATTAAGGTCCGTGGAAACAGTAGGTATTACAGCAGGGGCATCCACGCCCAAGAAAATAATTGAGGAGGTTCAAAATAATGTCAGAATTAACTTTTGAACAAATGTTGGAAGATTCATTTAAAACAATTAGAAACGGAGAGGTTGTAGATGGTACAGTCATTGATGTAAAACCTGACGAGATCATCTTGAATATAGGCTACAAGGCAGACGGTATCATTACAAGAAGCGAGTACACCAATGAAACAAACGCCGATCTTACAGCAATGGTTTCTGTTGGTGACAAGATGTCCGCAAAAGTATTAAAGGTGAATGACGGAGAAGGTCAGGTTCTGCTGACATATAAGAGACTGGCTGCTGAAAAAGGAAATGAAAGATTAAAAGAAGCTTTTGAGAATCATGAAGTATTGAAAGCTCCGGTCGCTCAGATCCTTGGCGGAGGATTAAGCGTAGTGGTTGATGAAGCAAGAGTATTTATCCCTGCAAGTCTTGTGTCTGATACTTATGAAAAAGACCTGAGTAAATATCAGGATCAGGAGATTGAATTTGTGATCAGTGAATTTAATCCTAGAAGAAACCGCGTGATTGGTGACAGAAGACAGCTTCTGGTTGCTGAACGTGCAGAAAAGCAGAAAGAATTGTTTGAGAAGATCCAGGTTGGCGACAGAATGGAAGGAACTGTTAAGAATGTGACAGATTTCGGTGCATTCATTGATCTTGGCGGTGTTGACGGACTTCTTCATATATCTGAAATGTCCTGGGGACGTGTGGAAAATCCTAAGAAAGTATTCCAGGTAGGCGAGAAAGTTGAAGTCATGATCAAGGATATTCATGAGACAAAGATCGCATTAAGTTTGAAATTCCCTGAGACAAATCCATGGGCAAATGCAGCAGCAGATTATGCTGTTGGAACTGTGATTACGGGAAAAGTTGCAAGAATGACGGATTTTGGTGCATTTGTAGAACTGGCACCGGGTGTAGATGCACTTCTTCATGTTTCTCAGATTTCCAGAGCACATGTTGAAAAACCGTCAGATGTTCTGTCAGTAGGACAGGAGATCACTGCAAAGATTGTTGATCTGAATGAAGCTGAAAAGAAGATCAGTTTGAGTATGAAAGCTCTTGAGCCGATTGCTGAAGAGAAAGCGGAGACAGAAGGTGTGGATGAAAGTGCTGCTGAATAATTATCAGAAAGCAAACTTTGAATACCGATTATTATGAGATAGAGGCACTGTGCCTCTATCTTTTCTATGTTAAAAAATCGACAAGATGTTTTTTGAAATATACAAAGGATTTGTCCGTATCTACTGGATAATCAGGAGGAATTCTTGTATAGTATATAAAGAGAAAAAAGGAAGGAAGGAAAAAAGGATGGCATTGTTAACATTTAAGGGTGGCATTCACCCGGATGACGGCAAGAGCCTGGCAAAAGATAAGGCGATTGTCGACGTAAAACCCAAGGGCGATCTGGTATATCCAATGTCCCAGCACATCGGCGCTCCTGCAGCACCGGTAGTAGCTGTTGGCGATCATGTTTTGAAGGGCCAGATGATCGCTGAAGCCGGAGGATTTGTGTCCGCACCTATTTATGCGTCAGTTTCTGGTAAGGTCAAAGCAATTGCACCACATCTGAATCCAACAGGGGGAACTGTAAACAGTATTGTAATTGAAAATGATGGGGAATATCAGGAAGTAGAATATC
Source organism: Faecalicatena contorta (assembly GCF_021531995.1). Taxonomy (GTDB): domain Bacteria; phylum Bacillota; class Clostridia; order Lachnospirales; family Lachnospiraceae; genus Dorea_A; species Dorea_A contorta_A. Next base: position 70,702 of record NZ_JAFBIZ010000001.1, on the reverse strand, counting down.
CGGCAGTAAAACCGCTGGAGGAGATGAGCAAGGAAGAGATCCTGAATGCAATTGGGAATGCCGGCGTTGTCGGTATGGGTGGCGCAGGTTTCCCGACAAGAGTGAAGCTGTCACCGAAAGAACCGGATAAGATTGATTATATCATTGCAAACTGTGCGGAATGTGAACCTTATATTACCGCGGATTACAGAACGATCATGGAGACCCCGGAGAAGCTGGTCGGCGGAATGAAGATTGTTCTGAAGCTGTTTGATAATGCGAAGGGTCTGTTTGGTGTAGAGGACAATAAGCCGGATTGTATTGAAAAGTTAAAAGAGCTTACGAAAGACGAACCACGTATGGAGGTGCTTGCACTTAAGACGAAGTATCCGCAGGGTGGTGAGCGTCAGCTGATTTATGCTACAACCGGAAGAGCGATTAATTCTGCGATGCTTCCGGCAGATGCAGGATGCGTAGTTGACAACGTAGCTACGCTGGTCAGTATCTATCAGGCAGTGGCAGAAGGAAAACCATCTATGGAGCGTGTCGTTACTGTAAGTGGCGACGCAGTAGCAGAACCGGGGAACTTCAGAGTTCCGTTTGGTATCAATCAGCAGGAACTGGTGGAAGCGGCAGGCGGATTTAAGACGGAACCGGAAAAATTGATCTCCGGTGGACCGATGATGGGATTCTCTATGTTTACGCTTGATGTTCCGGTAACCAAGACATCTTCTTCTATTCTTGGATTTACGAAGGATGAAGTTGCGAAGTTTGAGCCTTCCGCATGTATTAACTGTGGACGTTGTGTGGATGCATGTCCAAGTCGTCTGATTCCGTCAAGACTTGCTGATTATGCAGAACGTCAGGATGAGGCCACATTTACAGCACATGAAGGACTGGAATGTATGGAATGTGGTTCTTGTAGTTTTGTCTGTCCTGCGAAGCGTCCACTGAAACAGGCGATTGGATCTATGAGAAAGATTGCTTTAGCAAACCGCAAGAAGAAAAAATAAATCAGAAAGAAGAAGAGGTGAACAAACGTGAGTGAGAACAATTTAAAAATGTCATCTTCACCACATATACGTTCCAAAGCTACCACAAGCAACATTATGTTAATGGTAACAGTTGCGCTGTTGCCTGCTGCTTTGTTTGGTGTATGGAACTTTAAACTGCCGGCACTTGTAATGTTGATTACGACAACGGTAACAGCAGTTCTGACAGAGTACATATATGAAAAACTGATGCATAAAAAAGTTACGATCGGAGACTGGAGTGCAGTCGTTACAGGATTACTGCTCGGTCTCAATATGCCTCCTACAGCACCATGGTGGATGGGCGCTCTTGGAAGTATTTTTGCAATCCTGATCGTAAAACAGCTGTTTGGCGGATTGGGGCAGAACTTTATGAACCCGGCTCTTGGTGCAAGATGTTTCCTTTTGATTTCGTTTACGAGTCAGATGACAACATTTGTATATGATGGAGTGACAGGTCCGACTCCTCTTGCTGTATTGAAGAGCGGAGAGGCTGTAAACAGTATGGATATGCTGATTGGAACAATTCCAGGAACGATTGGAGAGACATCTGTGATTGCAATTATTATTGGTGCGATTCTCCTGATTCTGCTTGGAATCATAGATCTTCGAATTCCAGGAACATACATTGTATCATTTGTGATCTTTATCGGTATCTTTGGACATTTTGCAAATCCGGAGATTGGATTCTTTGATCCACAGTATATTACAGCGCATCTGTGCGGAGGTGGTCTGATGCTCGGTGCATGGTTTATGGCTACGGATTATGTTACATCACCGATCACGAAGAAAGGTCAGTATGTATATGGTGTCCTGCTTGGTGTCCTGACTGGACTGTTCCGTCTCTTTGGTGCTTCCGCAGAAGGAGTTTCCTATGCGATCATCATCAGTAACCTTTTGGTTCCATTGATCGAGAAGGTTACTCTTCCAAAACCATTCGGTAAAGGAGGAGAGAAATAATGAATAAAATTGTAAAAAATACATTGATCCTTACAATGATTACTTTGATAGCAGGTCTTGCACTCGGTGTTGTATATGAGATTACAAAAGAGCCGATTGCGCAGGTACAGGAAAGTGCGAAAAAAGAAGCATGGCAGGCTGTATTTCCGGAGGCGGATCTGGAGGAATTTGAAGCGACAGAGGTTGATCAGGCTGCTGCTGATAAAGCAATCACCGATATGGGTGTAAACGCAACAATTGATGAAGTATGTATCGTTGGTGAAGAGGGATATGTTATCACAACGACCGATAAGGACGGATTTGGAGGAAGCATTCAGATTACAGTTGGTATCACAGCAGATGGTACGGTGAACGGAGTTTCCATTCTGTCCATCAGTGAGACTGCCGGACTTGGAATGAAAGCGACAGAGCCTGCGTTCTATGGTCAGTATGAAGGAAAACAGGCAGAAAAATTCGTAGTATCCAAAGACGGCGGTGACGGGGAACCGATCGATGCGTTAAGTGGTGCAACGATTACATCAAGAGCAGTAACCGGTGCTGTCAATGCGGCTCTCGGTTATTACCAGAATGCATTTCAATAGGAGGTAGTTAGAGATGAATAAATGTACTGAAAGAGTATATAACGGTCTGATCAAAGAAAATCCTACCTTCGTTTTGATGTTAGGTATGTGTCCGACCCTGGCGGTAACAACATCCGCCATGAATGGTGTAGGTATGGGCCTTTCTACAACGGTCGTACTTGTGCTGTCCAACATGTTGATTTCCATGCTGCGTAAGATTATTCCGGATTCTGTCAGAATGCCGGCATTCATCGTAGTCGTAGCATCTTTCGTTACAATTGTACAGTTCCTTCTGGAAGGTTTCGTTCCAAGTCTGTATGATTCACTGGGAATCTATATTCCCTTGATCGTAGTTAACTGTATTATTCTTGGACGTGCAGAAAGTTATGCGTCTAAGAATCCGGTGATTCCGTCTATCTTTGATGGAATCGGTATGGGGCTTGGATTTACATTCGGACTTACCTGTATCGGTATCGTTCGTGAGCTGATCGGTACCGGCGCAGTTTTTGGAGCACAGATTCTTCCGCTTGCAGATACAGCTGCAGGTGTGGGCGGATATGTTCCGGTTACAATCTTTATTCTTCCTCCGGGAGCATTCCTTGTTCTGGCATTCCTTGTGGCTGCTATGAATAAGATTCGTAAAAATGCAGAGAAGAAGGGCAAGAAGATTGCTCCACCTCAGGGATGCGGAACAGATTGTGCATCCTGCGGCGGATGTGAAGGCAAAGTGTTCCCAACGGGAAATGAAAAGTAGGAGGAGTACATAGATGAAAGAATTATTGATTATTGCAATTGGTTCCGCTCTTGTGAATAACGTCGTACTCAGCCAGTTCCTGGGAATCTGTCCGTTCCTTGGTGTTTCCAAGAAGGTAGACACTGCTGCCGGAATGGGTGGCGCGGTTGTATTCGTTATCACAATTGCTTCATTTGTAACAGGTTTGATTTATAAATTTATTCTGACACCGCTTGGATTCGAGTATCTGCAGACGATTGTTTTCATTCTGATCATTGCTGCACTGGTACAGTTCGTAGAGATGTTCCTGAAAAAAGCGATGCCGCCATTGTATAATGCACTGGGAGTATATCTTCCACTGATTACAACCAACTGTGCAGTTCTTGGTGTAGCACTTACGAACGTACAGAAGGAATATACACTTCTTGAGGGTGTAATCAATGGAGTTGGTACATCTGTCGGATTCCTGATCGCAATTGTGATCATGGCAGGAATTCGTGAGAAGATTGAGTATAATGACATTTCAGAATCCTTCCAGGGAACTCCGATCGTTCTGATTACAGCTTGTCTGATGGCGATCGCATTCTGTGGATTCTCAGGATTATTATAAGAGGAGGCATAACAATGAGTGTTACAGGAATTATTCTTGCTGCGGTAATTGTAGGCGGCACCGGGTTATTCATTGGTGTGTTCCTCGGAATCGCTGGTAAGAAATTTGCAGTAGAAGTAGATGAGAGAGAAGAAGCAATTCTCGGAGTACTTCCGGGAAACAATTGTGGTGGTTGTGGCTATGCCGGTTGTTCTGGACTTGCCGCTGCGATCGTAAAGGGAGAAGCTGAAGTGGGCGGATGTCCGGTCGGCGGAGCTCCGGTTGCGGCAAAAGTTGGAGAAATCATGGGAATTGCTGCAGGAGAACAGGTTCATCAGGTGGCTTTTGTAAAATGTGCCGGAACCTGTGATAAAGCAAAGCAGGAATATGAATATCATGGTCTGAAAGACTGTACAATGGTCAATATGATGCAGGATGGCGGACCGAAAGCATGTAATTACGGATGCCTCGGAGAAGGCAGCTGTGTGAAAGCATGTCCGTTTGATGCTATTCATATTGTAGACGGTGTTGCTGTAGTGGACAAAGAAGCATGTAAAGCATGTGGAAAATGTATTGCGGTATGTCCGAAGAAACTGATCGAGCTGGTTCCGTATGAACAGAAGCATCTGGTACAGTGCAGCTCAAGAGATAAAGGTAAAGCTGTAATGCAGGCTTGTTCTGTCGGATGTATCGGATGTAAGATGTGTGAGAAAGTCTGCCAGTTTGAAGCAGTTAAGGTAGAAGGAAACGTTGCACATATCGATCCGGAGAAGTGTACAAACTGTGGTGCTTGTGCAGAAAAATGTCCAAAGAAGATCATTCTTTAGGATGGGATACGGATATGAGAAATACTTTTCATCAGGTAATCAGTGATGCATATATGCGTTTGAAGCGTGATGTGAAAGATTTAAAATGGGCGGTTATAATCATAATCGCCTATTTTGTATGTCTGAAGTTATTGCTCCATAGCATGTGTCCTATGGTCTGGATTACAGGTTATCCATGTCCGGCGTGCGGACTGACGAGAGCGGGAATATGTTTATTGCATCTGGACTTTGTGGGTGCGTGGAAGATGCATCCTTTTATCTACGCTGTGATTGGATATCTTATTCTGTTTTTATGGAACAGGTATATTCTTCAATGGAATAAGGAGACATATCTGAAGTGTTTATTAATTCTGTTATTTGTTGGTATGATTGTGTTCTATATCTGGCGGATGATGTGTTATTTCCCGGGGGAGCCGCCGATGAGTTATTATTACCAGAATCTGTTCCGACTTTTTAGAGAGACCATTACAGGAATACAGGAAATCTGATTGCGGAACAAAAGTTTCTATGGTAGAATAACAGGCAGGAATGGACGAAGGAGGGAACTTTACAATGGATGAATATAATGATATGCAGACGAATCAGGGATATCAGGATAACCAGGGAGGATATCAGAATAATCCGAACGGGTATCAGGATAATTTTAATTATAATTACAATAATGGTGGTAATATGTCAGCTCCTCAACCAACGATGGACACCAGCCCGATGTCAATGGGAGACTGGGTACTGACAATTCTTGCATCATTTATTCCCTGTGCGGGAATCATTCTGTATTTCGTATGGGCATTCAGTAAAACCGGGAATGTGAACAGAAGAAATTACTGTCGTGCTAATCTGATCATTATGGCAGTTGTTATTGGTGTTTATTTCGTATTTGCATGCATTTTCGGAGCAGCAATTATAAGTGGAATGTAAGAATTCCGAAAGGAATAACTTCAGAAAAAGAGCAATAAAAATGGGACTGTTGAAATGGATTGAGTTTCAACGGTCCCTGCTTTTTAATTGTATTTCAGTTCTGGAAGTTATCAGAGTAATGAATGTTTTCATCATCTGTAATAAAAACAGCATCTACATCATCCAGCTGATTGATCAGCTCCATGCCTTTTTCATAACCGAGAAGAAAGCAGGTGGTACTGAGGGCGTCGGCGGTCAGAGACGAATCTGTGATGATAGATACACTGTAGAGATTATTTTCACACGGATAGCCGGTCCTGGGATCCAGTATGTGATGATAGAGGGTATGATCCTGCTCAAAATAGCGCTGATAGATGCCGGATGTTACAACAGATTCATCTGAGATCTTTACGGCTGTAATGGGTTCTCCGGTTTCATCAAATGGTTTCTGAATTCCGATATTATAGTCAGAGCCATCTGTTTTACTTCCTACGGCAAGCACATTTCCGCCAAGGTTGATCAGTGCGTGTTTCACACCTTCTTCCAGAAGATATTCTTTCAGACAGTCGGCGATATATCCCTTTGCGAGTGCACCGACATCAATACCTGCCTGCGGATCTGTCAGCTGTACAGTATTGCCTTCTATTATGATGTTCTGATAGTTGACATGGCTTACGGCTTCTTCGATCTTGTCTGCTGATGGGACAGAAGGATTTGCGGATTTGAAATCCCAAAGCAGGGAGACCGGTGATATAGTGATGTCAAATGCACCGTCGGATAATTCACTGTAATATATGCCGGTTTCAATGAGTGTGAGGGTTTCTTCCGATACTTTCACCGGCTTTCCTTTTGCATTGTTAATTTTGGAAATTTCGCTGTCTTCATTACGATTGGAAAACATAGTGTCATATTTCTGACATAATTCTTTACATCCTTCCAGAACCTCAGTATCTACAGAGTCCAGAATCTGTATTTTTATGACGGTATCGAACAGTGTGTCGGTATATGTCTGGTTTTCCTGTTTTTTTGAGATACTGCATCCGGACAGGAGAAGCGAAACGGCTGTCAGGATTGCAATAGAACGTCGGTATTTCATGTGGAATCACTCCTTATCAGATCGCCTGCAGATGCAGACATTAGTTTGACACAGGTATTATAGCATGGAATCTGGGAAAAATGAATCCCGGGTTACTTATTGCTGAGTTAGAATTCTTGTGCTAGAATAGGGCGTAGACCGAAAAGGGGTAGAATGATGAATCATAAATGGAAAAGAAATGATCTGATTCTGATCTTTGGGATCATCTGTATCGCGGCATTTGCCTATCTGATGCATGAAAAAATGCAGGATGCCGGTAAGGGAGTCGTGATCATAAAAGTTGATGGTGAAGAGCAGGGAACCTATCGTCTTTCTGAGGTGCAGACGATAGAAATCAATGGAGGGACAAACATCCTTCAGATTAAAGATGGAAAAGCCGACATGACAGAAGCGGATTGTCCGGATAAATTGTGTGTCCATCAGAAGGCAGTGTCGAAGAACGGAGAAAGCATCATCTGTCTTCCGAATCAAGTTGTGGTGGAAGTAAAAAACAGCGAACAGAGTGAATATGATGATATTGCGAATTAGGAGGAGATCATGAAAAGCAGAGTGGCATATTTTGGAGTTTTGACTGCACTTGCGCTGATCTTCAGTTATGTGGAGACCCTGATTCCGATCAACTTCGGAATTCCGGGAGTGAAGCTTGGATTGGCCAATCTGATTATTGTAGTGGCACTGTATAAGCTGCCGCTGCGGAAAGTTTATCTGTTATCGGTGGTTCGAATACTCCTTTCAGGATTTCTGTTCGGGAATTATTTTAGTATTCTGTACAGCCTTGCGGGAGGACTTCTGAGTTTAACGGTGATGGCGGTACTGAAACGTCAGAATGGGTTCAGTGTCATGGGAATCAGTGTCGCCGGAGGCGTTTTCCATAATGCCGGGCAGTTGATTGTAGCAATGCTGGTTGTTGAGACATTCAGTGTGGCATATTATTTTCCGGTATTGATGATTGCAGGACTTGTGACAGGACTTTTGATTGGAATACTGTCGAATGAAATGTTAAGAAGGCTGAAAAATATAAGATTTTAGGAGGAGTTATGATTGCATATGTAAGGGGAACTCTTGCGGCGATGGAAGAGGACCGGGTTATCATTGATGTGGGAGGTATAGGATATGGAGTATATATGGCAGGTCGAGCCATGGGAATGCTGCCGCGTACAGGAAAAGAAGTAAAGATTCACACATATCTGCATGTAAAAGAGGATATGATGCAGTTGTATGGTTTCCTGACGAGGGATGAATTGTCCGTGTTTCGTATGCTGATCGGGGTAAATGGAATCGGCCCGAAAGGTGCACTTGGAATTCTGTCTGCTCTCGGTCCGGATGATCTGCGGTTTGCAGTGGCATCCAATGATGTAAAAGCGATCCAGGCAGCTCCGGGGATTGGAAAGAAGACGGCTGAAAAGTTGATACTGGAACTCAAGGATAAGCTGAAGCTGGAGGATGCACTGGAACATATCTCAGATGGTGAAATGTCATCGGCTTCTGGAACTTCGGATGCAGGCTGTGCGGAAGTACAGAGTGAAGCAGTGCAGGCTCTGACTGCACTGGGATATGGAAGTGCAGAGGCTCTGAAAGCGGTAAAACAGGTTGAGATAACGGAAGATATGAAAGTAGAAGAAGTATTGAAACAGGCACTCAAAAAAATGATGTTTTAGTACAGGGTGGAAGATGAGATGAGCAGAAGAATTATCACAACAGAGAATCTGGAAGAAGATCAGAGATTTGAAAATCATTTAAGACCGCAGCTTCTGGAAGATTATATTGGACAGGAAAAAGCAAAAGAGATGCTGAAGATCTACATTGAAGCGGCGAAAGCGAGAAATGAGGCACTGGATCATGTACTTTTCTATGGGCCTCCGGGGCTTGGAAAGACAACGCTTGCAGGAATCATTGCAAATGAAATGAATGTTAATATGAAGATCACGTCCGGTCCGGCGATTGAAAAACCCGGAGATATGGCGGCAATCCTGAATAATCTTCAGGAGGGTGATGTATTGTTTGTTGATGAGATCCACCGGCTGAACCGTCAGGTAGAAGAGGTGTTGTATCCGGCGATGGAGGACTTTGCAATTGATATTATGATCGGAAAAGGTGCCGGTGCAAGATCGATTCGCCTGGATCTGCCGAAGTTTACGCTTGTGGGCGCGACGACAAGGGCAGGAATGCTGACTGCTCCGCTTCGGGATCGGTTTGGTGTGGTAAATCGTATGGAATTCTATACAATTGAAGAACTGAAGGCTATCATTGTTCGGTCCGCACAGGTGTTGGATGTTGGAATTGATGAAAAAGGTGCTTATGCACTCGCAAGAAGGTCGAGAGGCACTCCGAGACTTGCCAATCGTCTGCTGAAACGCGTGCGTGATTTTGCACAGGTCAAATATGATGGCTATATTACAGAAGAGGTTGCAGATTATGCACTGGATCTTCTGGACGTGGATAAGGAAGGACTGGATCAGACAGACCGTGGAATCTTGCTCACCATGATTGAAAAGTTTCAGGGAGGTCCGGTCGGACTGGACACACTTGCAGCTGCCATTGGTGAAGATGCAGGAACAATCGAGGATGTGTATGAGCCTTATCTTCTGAAAAATGGATTTATACAGAGAACCCCAAGAGGGCGGATCGTAACAGACCATGCATATGTACATCTGGGTATTTTGATTCAAAAATAACGAAAAACAGTTGGTTTTTATGTGAGATTAGTTTATAATAGTTATCAGAAATTATAGAAAGTTCGAGGAGGCTTCTTATGGCATCATCAAAAAACTATACGGAAGTATTAATAGGAGGCAAGGTGTTTACTTTAAGCGGATTTGAAAGTGAAGATTATCTGCAGAAAGTATCCACTTATCTGAATCACAAGATAGAGGAATGCAGTAACAGTGAAGGGTATCGTAAGCAAAGTGCTGAGACGAGAAGTATTCTTCTGGCGCTGAATATTGCGGATGATTACTTTAAGGCCAAGAAACAGGGCGGTACTTTGGAAAGTGATATAGAAGCAAAAGATAAAGAAATGTATGATCTGAAGCATGAATTGATTTCCGTTCAGATTAAGCTGGAAAATGCAGAAAAGGCAATGGACAAGCTGAAAGAAGAAAATAAAGAGCTGCAGATGAAGATCGTACAGCTTGAAACGGAGATCAAGAATAATCGTAAAAAATAGGCTGTCTTTTGACAGCTTTTTTTACTCTTTGAGGAACATGAAATGATTACGTCTATAACAGATGACTAGCAGAAAGGAAACGGGTATGGACAGCAATGTAGAAATACTGGCACCGGCCGGATCATATGAAAGTCTGAGGTCTGCAATCAGTGCAGGCGCAGATGCTGTATATCTGGGAGGAAGCAGATACGGAGCAAGAGCATATGCCAGAAATCTGTCACAGGAGGATCTTCTGGAAGCGATTGATTACGTGCATATTCATGGCAGAAAGATCTATCTGACGGTGAATACGCTTCTGAAAGATCGGGAATTGAATGAATTATATGAATATCTGCTGCCGTATTATCAGAGAGGGCTGGATGCAGTGATTGTACAGGATACCGGTGTGATGAGGTGTATCCGACAGTGGTTTCCGGATCTTTCCGTACATGCCAGTACCCAGATGACGATAACAAATGCTCTGGGGGCCTCCTGTGTAAAGGAGTACGGAATTACAAGAGTTGTACCGGCAAGGGAGCTTTCGCTGGATGAGATTTGTTCGATGAAGCAGAAGACAGGACTGGAGATGGAATGTTTTGTGCATGGTGCATTGTGCTATTGCTATTCCGGTCAATGTCTGCTCAGCAGTATGATCGGGGGCAGAAGCGGCAACCGGGGACAGTGTGCACAGCCATGCCGTCTTCCATACCGTGTACAGGGGAGAAAGCCGGAAGATATTATGAGTCTGAAGGATCTGTGTACCATTGATTTCCTTCCGGAACTGATAGAGGCCGGGATAGACTCTTTTAAAATCGAGGGCAGAATGAAGCAGCCGGATTATGTCTATACGGTTGTTAAAATGTATCGGAAGTATGCAGATCTGTATTTCGAAAAAGGAAAGGACGGATATCGTGTATCTCAGCGGGATAAAGAAGATCTTCTGCGCGTATATCAGAGGAGAGGATATACAAAGGGGTACTATCATCAGCATAACGGAAAAGATATGATTTCGTTTCAGAGGCCGGGAATTGAAAAAAAAGAAGAGACAGAATGGAAAGAAGTCAAATTACAAGAAAAAATTAATGGGAAATTAATACTTTCTGTCGGACAGAATGCTAAACTGATGTTGAATTATCAGGGCAGACAGGTCATATGTGAAGGAGAACCGGTACAGGAGGCGATGCGTCAGCCGCTTGACGCAGACAGAGTGGAGAAGCAGATCAGAAAAACCGGCAACACAGAATATACATTTGACAGGCTTGTGATTCAGATGGAAGGTAATGTTTTCCTTCCGATGCAGGCATTAAACGAACTGCGAAGAGAGGCAATCCGATGTCTGACACAGACGGTTCTGGCGGAATATCACCGGGAGATCCCTGAGATGAGACCGATTCAGGACAGCAGGGAAGAAGCGGTAATTTCCGTGCAGGAGTGTCCGGAGCTTACGGTTCTTGTTCAGGATGAAGAACAGCTTGAGCAGGCGATAATGTCTGAGAGGGTTTCGAGTATATATGTGGAAAGTCTGTCCGGTATGGATGGCAGGATCATACAAAAGCTCAGGGCAGGAAAAAGACCGGGGATCCGGTATATTCTTGCGATGCCTTACATCTTCAGAGATCCGGTGATATCCCGGTTTGAGAAGATCTATGACGAGATGGTAACCATATATGACGGTGTGATGGTGCGGAATCTTGAAAGCCTGGAATGGCTGAAGCTGCATGGATATTCGAAGGAAATCCGTTCCGACTCCAATGTGTATGTCTGGAACCAGTCTGCAAAGCAGTTTGCCAAAGAGCAGGGGATCTGCAGATATACTGCACCGGCAGAATTAAATGATCGAGAACTGAAATCACTGAATATCGAAGGGGCTGCTTTGATTGTGTATGGCTATCAGCCTGTCATGATCACGGCGGGATGTATTCAGAAGAGCAGTTCGGGATGTGATGGAAAAGAAGGATATCTTTCCATTACCGATCGGTATCAGAAGCAGTTTTCTGTGAGAAAATGCTGTCGCTATTGCTATAATATCATCTATAATTCGGCACCATTATATCTGGCCGATAAAGCGGATGAGATCATGGCTCTTCATCCGGCGGAAGTCCGGTTGGATTTTTGCCGGGAAGATGCGAATGTGGTGCGGGAGATGATTGAGATATATGGAACTGCATTTTCAGGTGGAGAGACAGTGCTTACGCCAGATATGGATTATACGCGCGGGCACTTTAAAAGAGGAGTAAAGTAGGTGGAAAGTTGGTTAATATTATTGTAGAATTGTCAAAATATCTGATGATTGTATTAGTTACAGTGTACACATATCTGTGTTTTAGTATCTTTGGATATTTTGATCCGGATAAGAAGAAGAGGATGCTCAGAAAACAGAATGTGCTGATGTTTATGATCCATCTGATTGCTTTTCTGGTCATGTATCTGGAAAAGAATGATATTAAGATCCTGGCATTATATTTGATGCAGGTGACGCTTCTGGGGGCCACGATCGTTCTGTATACGGTGATCTATCCGAGAGTGTCCAGACTGGTAGTCAATAACATGTGTATGCTTTTAAGCATCGGGTTTATCATGATTACAAGACTGGATTATAATAAGGCGTCGAAGCAGTATCTTATTGCAGCCGGAGGAATTGCACTTTGTCTGATCATACCGGTTATTATCCGAAAGTTCAGGCTCCTTTCAGAGTGGAGAATTCTGTATGCCGCTGCGGGTATCGTGTCACTGGGGATTGTACTGATCGTCGGTCGGGTATCGTATGGCGCGATGCTTGGATTCACAATCGGCGGGATCAGTATTCAGCCTTCGGAGCTTGTAAAGATTATCTTTGTATTTTTTGTGGCAGCGAGCTTTAAACGTTCCATGGAATTTAAAGAGATTGTGATCACCACGGCCATTGCAGCATTTCATGTATTGATCCTTGTAGTATCAAAGGATCTTGGAGCAGCACTGATCATATTTGTGGTGTATCTTGTCATGCTTTATGTGGCAACACATCAGCCGTTATATATTCTTGCCGGACTCGGAGCGGGAAGTGTTGCCTCTGTAGTGGCCTATTATCTGTTCAGTCATGTGAGAACACGGGTGATTGTGTGGAAAGATCCGTTTGCATCTTATGATAACGGAGGCTATCAGGTGGCGCAGTCGCTATTTGCGATCGGAACCGGAGGATGGTTTGGAACCGGTCTGTATCAGGGACAGCCCGATACCATACCGGTAGCGGCAGAAGACTTTATATTTTCTGCGATTTCGGAAGAGATGGGGTTGATATTTGCTCTGTGTCTGATATTGATCTGTGTCAGCTGCTATGTAATGTTCCTGAATATTGCCATGCAGCTTCATAATATGTTCTATAAAATGGTTGCACTTGGGCTTGGAACCTGCTATATATTCCAGGTTTTTTTGACCATTGGCGGTGCCGTGAAGTTCATTCCTTCTACAGGTGTGACGCTGCCGCTTGTAAGTTATGGAGGAAGTTCTCTGATCAGTACACTGATCATGTTTGCGATTATACAGGGATTGTATATATTAAGGGAAGACGAGGAAGACGATATTGAAAGAAAGAAAAAAGAAAGGTTACGAGCAAAGAGAAGCGGACAAGAGGAAAAAGCGCAAAGAAGAAGTGGAAGCAATGCCGCGAAGAGAGCGAAAGGAAGCCAGACGTCAGGACAAGAAAAAAGCCAGAGCAAAGCGGGAAAGAAACAAAGAGTTCGCTAGGGTGACATATATCTTTGTAGCGTTATTCCTGGTGCTGATGGGGTATATTACTTATTTTCAGGTGGAGAAAAGTGCCGACATAATCCGAAGTCCATATAATGCAAGACAGGATTCGAATGCAGACCGGGTAGCACGGGGAAAAATCGTTGATAAAAACGGGAACATACTGGCTCAGACCAGTGTGGCTGAAGATGGTTCGGAGATCAGAGAATATCCATTTGGCAATATGTTTGCTCATGTTGTAGGATACAGCACGCATGGAAAATCCGGGATTGAATCTGTTGCAAATTATGATCTTCTGACATCCAATGCATTTTTTCTGGAAAAATTAAAGAATGAATTTCAGGATCAGAAAAATACGGGAGATACGGTAGTGACAACACTGGATCTGACACTTCAGCAGGCAGCGTATAATGCACTTGGCAGCTATAAGGGTGCAGTTGTTGTTATGGATCCGAAAACCGGTAAGATTCTGGCTATGGTATCAAAGCCTGATTATGATCCCAATACGGTCGATGTGAACTGGGACAGCCTGAATACGGATGAAAACAGTGCGCTTCTGAATCGTGCGACGCAGGGGCAATATGCACCGGGATCGACTTTCAAAGTGGTTACAGCACTTGAATATATGAGAGAATATTCGGATTATTCTTCTTACACCTATAATTGTACAGGGGCGATCGAACAGGATGGGATTACGATTCACTGTTATAACGGAAATGTGCATGGACAGCTGAACCTTCAGGATAGTCTTGCATATTCCTGTAATGCTTCATTCTCTAATATCGGACTGTTGCTGGATTCGGATTCCTTCAAAAAAACGGCGAAGGAAGTTCTGTTTGATTCAAAGCTTCCATGTGATCTGCCTTATAGTAAGAGCAGTTTTACGCTGGATTCATCCGCAGGAAACGGGACAAAGATGATGACTGCCATGGGACAGGGAGAGACACAGGTGAGTCCGTATCATATGGCGTTGATTACGTCTGCAATCGCCAATGGCGGAACATTGATGAAACCATATCTGATCGATAAAGTAACCAATTATTCTGGAACGACCGTAAAAGAAACGGAACCGGAAGAGTACAGACAGTTAATGACGACAGAAGAAGCAGCGCAGCTGAAGGAGTATATGAAGAGTGTTGTGGATTATGGAACTGCATCCGTGCTTGCGGGTCAGAGCTATACAGCTGCAGGTAAGACGGGAACTGCTGAGTACAGTTCTGACAAGGAAAAAGACCATTCATGGTTCATCGGAATGAGCAATGTAGATAATCCGGAGCTTGTAGTCAGCATCATCATTGAATCTTCCGATGGAACTGCAAAGGCTGTGAATATTGCAAAACAGATTTTTGATGCATATTATTATTAATCTGATACCGACTGAAAATCTGAAAAACGGGTATGCTATAAGAGACACAAAAAGGAGCAGAAAAGATGAGATATTACAGACATCTGTATCTGATGGAAGGACTGAAAAAAAAGGAAGAGAAGATCATTCGCAAGCTGGAGGAAGATAAATTTCAGCCCAATATCCATATTATTACACTGGCGCAAAATGAGGCGAATCATCTGGAGATTTATAATTCCATCGTATTATTACAGCCCGGTTTTCCTAAAGATGATTTTCTGGTGGTCGGAATAGCAAAAGGATATGATGACGCTGTAGAATTAGTGGAACTTATTACGCAGGAAGTGTATAATGAGACCAGAGGAACGGATATCCGGGCTTATATATTAAAAAAAGAACAGGAAGAATAAGATGCTACATATTCTATTATTAATCTTAAAAATCATAGGGATTATCATTGCGGTAGTGCTGGGAATACTGGTATTACTGGTTTGTATTGTTCTTTTTGTACCGGTCCGATATCGTGCTGATGCCTCATGTGAAGGCAATCCGGATACAATCAGGGCTGTCGGAAAGGTGACATGGCTTTTGCATCTGATAAGAGCGGATGTTTCTTATAGTGAGAAAAAGCTGAGCTGGCGGATCAGGATCGCCTGGAAGGTGTTGAAAAATGAACAGGAGGATTCCGTGACCGTTGAAGAAGAGGTGGAAGAGGATGAAGAAGAACTGGCAAAAGAACTTGCAGAAAAAATTGAAAAAGAAATGGAAGAAGAATCTGAAGAAATATTGGAAACAGATCAAAAGAGTCTGGAAGAAAAAAAAGAAGAGCCTGCGGAAGAAAAACGGCTGGAAAAAAGTGATGGGTGTGACAAAAGCATTCCGCAAAAAGCTGAAGAAAAATCCGGATTATCTGAAAGAACTGAAAGAAAAGGCCGCACTTCTGATCCGAAAAAGAAAACGTTGATTCAGAAGTTGGGAGATAAGATCCGAGGAATATTCCAGAAGATCAAATGTACAATTCAAAAGATCTGTGATAAAATGAAGCTATTATCAGAGAAAAAGAACAAGATTACAGAGGCCCTGACGGATGAAGTACATCAGAAGGCATTTTGCAAAGTGAAAAAGGAAGTTTTTAAACTTTTGAGAAGATGGAAACCGAAACGGGTACATGCGGATATTCATTATGGATTTGAGGATCCATGCATGACCGGGCAGGTGTTGGCTGCTTTGAGTGTCATCTATCCTTTTATCGGTGATCATCTGCATGTGCAGCCGGATTTTGAACAGAAGATTCTGGAAGGCTCTGCGGAGGTGAGCAGTGGTATCAGACTGATTTCGGCAGTATGCCTGCTCTGGAATCTGTTATGGTGTAAGGAAGTCCGGAAAACCTATCATGATATCAGGAGTTTTGAATTATAAGATAAAACAGGAGGAAAGAATATGGCAGATAATAATTTTAAGGGAACAGTAGAAGCCCTGTTTCATGGAATGGATGGGGTCGTATCTACGAAAACGGTAGTCGGAGATGCAATTCATATTGAGGATACGATCATCCTTCCGCTGGTAGATGTGTCGTTTGCAGTCGGAGCCGGAGCATTCAGTGACGACAAAAAGGAGAAAGGAGCCGGTGGAATAGGAGGAAAGATGACACCTAGCGCAGTTCTTGTGATTCAGAACGGTCATACCAGGCTTGTCAATATCAAGAATCAGGATACCATGACCAAGATCCTTGATATGATACCGGATGTTATGGATCGCTTTACTTCCAAAAAGGAAGATAAGATGACAGAAGAGGATGTGAACAGTATCCTGGATGAGGCTTCCGGGGAATAATAGTGTACTGCAGTGCATAAGATAGAGAAAAAGGCAGGGGTGGCATGCGTGAAACGAGTTGTCGGGTTTGCCCTGTTCTGGGTGGCAGTCGGTATCGTACTGACATTTGTTCTGCCCAATACATTTTTAGAAGTTTTATGTATTGTGTTTTGCGTAGCCGCAGGGTATTGTCTGTTCTGTGGTTAAAAAAGTTGTCAGGTTTCTATAAAAATATGAAATAATACTTGCAATTCGTGAATTGTTCTGTTAAAATAACTATTGTTGCGAGTTTGTATTAAGAACTTATTATGAGCGTTAGGAGGTGCAGTCATGGCAAAATGTGCTATTTGTGAAAAGGGTGCTCACTTTGGAAATAATGTAAGCCACTCTAATAGAAAAACACCAAAGATGTGGAAGTCTAATGTAAAGTCTGTTCGTGTTAAAACAGAAAACGGAGCTACAAAGAAGATGTATGTTTGTACTTCTTGTTTAAAATCAGGAAAAGTTGAGCGTGCATAGGAGAAATTAAAACTCAGATTTCGCTTTGGAATCTGGGTTTTTTATTGCCCTTGTTGAACGGATCCATGGTTTTCGTGTTGTAATATAAAGAAAAGCAGAGTATAATATTCTTAATATTATGTCTGTATGAGATAGATTAGAATCGGAGGTTGTAGATATGAAAGGATGTATGAGTACAGATCTGGGAATCGTAACGATTGATCCGGAAGTGATTGCAAAATACGCAGGAACGGTAGCTGTTGAATGCTTTGGTATTGTTGGTATGGCTGCTGTGAATATGAAAGACGGGCTTGTTCATCTGCTTAAGAAGGAAAGCCTTACAAGAGGAATTCAGGTAAACATTGATGAGGAAAATCATATCAGTATTAACTTCCATATTATTGTGGCGTATGGCGTAAGTATTTCTGCTGTTACTGAAAATCTGATCAGTGATGTAAAATACAGAGTTGAAGAATTCTCCGGAATGCCGGTTGATAAGATTAATGTCTATATTGAAGGCGTCAGAGTCATCGATTAGTATTTAGGTTAAGGAGGAACAAAGGAAGTGGCTACGAAAACAATAAATGTGGACATGCTTGCAAAGATGTTTTTAGCAGGTGCCCAGAATATTGAAGCTAAGAAAGAATATATTAACGAATTAAACGTATTTCCGGTACCGGACGGGGATACCGGAACCAATATGTCTCTTACGATTATGGCTGCTGCAAAAGAGGTAACAGCTCTTGAATGTCCGGATATGAAAGATCTTGCCAAAGCGATTTCATCAGGATCTTTGCGCGGAGCAAGAGGTAATTCCGGTGTTATATTGTCACAACTTTTGAGAGGATTTACAAAATCCATCCGTGAAGAAAAAGAAATCGATGTACTGGGGCTTGCTGCGGCATGTTCCAGAGCAAGAGATACTGCATACAAAGCAGTTATGAAGCCCAAAGAGGGAACGATTCTTACCGTTGCAAGCGGAATTGCAGAAAAGGCTGCTGAGATGGCAAATGAGACGGATGATCTGGAAGTCTTTTTGCCAAAAGTGTTGGAATATGCAGAGGAAGTACTCGCAAAGACTCCGGAGATGCTGCCGGTTTTGAAGGAGGCAGGAGTGGTAGATTCCGGTGGACGGGGGCTTCTTGAAGTCCTTAAGGGGGCATATGATGCATTCCAGGGAAAAGAAGTTGATTACAGTGCAATAAAACCGAGTGCGGGTGTGACCGTCACAAAAGTAAATGCAGAGGATACTGCAGATATTAAGTTTGGTTACTGTACAGAATTTATCATTTTGACAGAAAAAGAATTTACCGAAGAGGACGAACGTGATTTTAAAGGATATTTAAGTTCTATCGGTGATTCTATTGTATGTGTGGCAGATGATGATGTTGTAAAGATTCACGTTCATACGAATGATCCGGGACTTGCAATCCAGAGAGCGCTGACTTATGGACAGCTGTCACGTATGAAGATTGATAATATGCGTGAAGAGCATCAGGAGAAGCTGATTCGTGATGCGGAAAAGCTGTCAGCTCAGCAGGCTCAGGAGGATGCAAAAAAGAAAGAAGCAGAGCCAAGAAAACCAATGGGATTCATTGCTGTATCCATAGGGGAAGGATTGAATGATATTTTCAGAGAACTGGGTGCAGACTATATCATTGAAGGCGGACAGACGATGAATCCAAGTACTGAGGACATGCTCAATGCGATTGATCAGGTGAATGCTGACACGATCTTTATCCTTCCGAATAACAAGAATATCGTTCTTGCTGCTAACCAGGCAAAAGCGCTGGTAGAAGACAAAGAGATCGTAGTGATTCCTACAAAAACTGTACCGCAGGGAATTACTGCAATTATCAATTATATGCCGGACGAAGATGCTTCAGCAAATGAAGAGACGATGCTGGAAGAGATTCAGAATGTAAAGACCGGACAGGTGACGTACGCAGTCAGAGACACGCATATCGATGATAAAGAGATCCATGAAGGTGATATCATGGGTATTGGAGATCACGGAATCCTGTCTGTAGGCAAAGATATTGAGGCAACAACAAAGGATATGCTTGCTCAGCTGGTTGATGAGGATTCAGAACTGATTAGCCTGTATTACGGAGAGGATGTAACAGAAGAGGATGCTGAGAGGTTTTCCGGCGAGATTGAAGCATTATATCCGGATGTTGATATTGATGTGCATTCCGGTGGACAGCCGATCTATTATTATGTTCTTGCTG
This sequence comes from Faecalicatena contorta, assembly GCF_021531995.1. GTDB lineage: Bacteria > Bacillota > Clostridia > Lachnospirales > Lachnospiraceae > Dorea_A > Dorea_A contorta_A. The sequence goes on along the minus strand of NZ_JAFBIZ010000001.1, from coordinate 51,273 downwards.
TAGAATAATTTTAAAATGATGTAATATAACAGAAGATGACCAGCTCTGAAAGAGTTCCGGGATATCCCGGGAGAATCGGAGTCTGGTTTTCTGTATTTTTTGGATATATCGGAGATAATATGATTGAAAAAACGGATATTGGGGAATTAAAAGGAATCGGAGAAAAGACAAAAAAGCTTTTCCAGAAGATTCACATAGAGACGGTTGGGGATCTGATTCATTATTATCCAAGAGGTTATGACATATACGAGAAGGCTGTTCCAATTAACGAACTGGAAGAAGAGAAGACACAGACAGTAGCCGGTGCCATATATGGAAGGGTACAGGTGTCTGGAAACCGTAATATGCAGATCACGACGATCCATGTAAAAGACCTTACCGGTACATTGAAAGTCGTCTGGTTTCGCATGCCATTTCTCAGAAACACACTCTCGAACGGAGGATCGATTACTCTGCGGGGGAGAATTGTGAATAAAAAAGGAACTCTGGTGATGGAACATCCTGAGATATTTTATCCGGCTGATAAATATGCAGAAAAGCTTGATGCCATGCAGCCAATCTACAGTCTTACGGCGGGGCTGACGAATCATATGGTGATGAAGGCTATGAAACAGGCTCTGGACGGTCTGGATTTGACCAGAGATATCTTTCCGAAAGAGTTGCGGATAAAGTATGGTCTTGCGGAATATAATTATGCGATACGCGGGATTCATTTTCCGGAAGACAAGGAAGTATTTTACCATGCCAGAGAGCGATTGGTGTTCGAGGAATTTCTGGGATTTATCCTGTCTCTTCGAAAACTGAAAGAAAAAAATGAAAAGCTTGCCAATGAATATGTGATCGAGCCGAAGCCTGAAGTTGATCTGCTGATTCAGAATCTTCCGTATGAGTTGACGGGGGCTCAGAAGAAGGTCTGGAAAGAAATATCCTCTGACATGGCATCGGATACGGTCATGTCCAGGCTTATACAGGGAGATGTGGGATCGGGTAAGACGATCGTGGCAGTACTGGCGCTCCTTGCGGTTGCGTTGAACGGATATCAGGGAGCGATGATGGCACCGACAGAAGTGCTTGCAAGGCAACATTATGAATCGATTACCAGAATGTTTGAAACCTATCACATCCCTGTTAAAATTGTATTATTAACAGGTTCTATGACAGCCAGAGAAAAGAGAAAAGCATATGACAGGATTGAATGTGGACTTGCCAGAATTATAATCGGAACGCATGCGCTGATTCAGGGGGCAGTCAGTTACGATAACCTTGCACTTGTAGTCACCGATGAGCAACACAGGTTTGGAGTCAAGCAGAGAGAAACGTTTGCCAGAAAAGGCGGGGAGCCACATGTCCTGGTTATGAGTGCGACTCCGATACCGCGTACACTGGCAATCATCCTGTATGGTGATCTTGATATCTCGGTGATGGACGAACTGCCGGCAAACCGCCTTCCAATCAAGAATTGTGTGGTTGATACGGGATACCGGAAGACAGCATATGCATTTATGAAAAAGCAGATTGCAGAGGGCAGACAATGTTATATTATCTGTCCGATGGTGGAAGAAAGCGAAAATCTTGAAGCTGAAAATGTAATCGATTATACACAGAGACTGCAGCAGGAGATGGGAGATGCAGTCAGAGTTTCATATCTGCATGGGAAGATGAAGCAGCCGGAAAAAGATGATATTATGGATCGTTTTGGGAAAAATGAAATACAGATTCTGGTATCTACAACGGTAATTGAGGTTGGAATTGATGTTCCGAATGCGACCGTCATGATGATTGAAAATGCAGAAAGATTCGGTCTGGCACAGCTCCATCAACTGCGGGGACGTGTTGGAAGAGGAAAATACCAGTCTTATTGCATCTTCATGAGTGCGTCTAAATCAAAAGAGACAAAAGAAAGACTGGATATTCTGAATCATTCCAATGATGGATTTAAAATTGCAAGTGAAGATCTGCGCCTTCGGGGACCGGGCGATTTGTTCGGAATCCGTCAGAGCGGACTTATGAACTTCAGGATCGGCGATGTGTATCAGGATGCAGGAATTCTTCAGATGGCCAGTGAAGCTGCAGAAGAGATTGAAAGAACGGATCAGCAATGGCTGAAAAATCTGCCAGATTATGAAAACACTTCTAGTGTAATAATCTGATTCCTCCATATACTATGGATGTAACAACAAAGAAAAAGTTACAAGAAGGAGGAGTATAACAATGGCAAATCGTTCATCAAACAGAGCAGCCGTACCTGAAGCAAAGGGCGCATTAGACAAATTTAAATATGAGGTTGCAAGTGAACTGGGAGTACCGTTATCTGATGGATATAACGGAGACCTGACATCCAGACAGAATGGTTCTGTTGGCGGTTATATGGTGAAGAAAATGATCGAACAGCAGGAAAAACAGATGGCTGGTAAATAATCAGAAAGAATAATGAAATGGGACTATTGCAGAGGCGCTGCAACGGTCCCATTTTCAGTGTGTATCAAATCTATTCGTCCCACCCTTCGTAGAAACGGATATTTACAGATATGTTTCTGACGATTTCTCCCTCTTTCAGGTTCATATCACTGATATCAGAAACATATGGCATCAGAGGTTCCTCTTCTGAGAGCTCCAGTGTAATCCAGTCGCGCATGGCATCATTGGCACTGTCAATCGCATCGTCCAGGGTCTCGCCTTCTCCGTAACAACATTCCAGGTCAGGAAAGTAACCTTCATATCTGCCATTTTCTGTTTTGTGAAATACTGCGGGATATATAAATTTCATAAATGCCTCCTGAATATATTGGTGTCCAGTACCATATTATAAGTGCTTTCGTGACAGAAAACAATAGAAAAATGTGAGAGATCTGAAAATAATGCTTGCCAAGGTGGATAAAATAAGATAGCATAAAAGATAGTTAAAACTTTAACGCGAGAAAAGGAGAACAGATAATATGCTGGATATCAGTCATCTCGGAGACAGAATACGATCTCACAGGAAGAAGAAACTAATGACTATAAAAACATTGTCTCAGTATACAGGACTTTCGGTCGGATATCTGAGTACACTGGAACAGAATAAAACAACACCGAATATGGATAGTAATGACTAGATGAAAAGGCTGCTGTAAAATGAAAAATCGTTTTGCAGCAGCTTTTTACGGTTCCGGTCTTAGCGTTTCAGGAATATTCTTCTGATCATGTTATTAAAATGATAATAACAGACGTAAAACAGCGAGGAGAGGAATATGGCAAGGATTCTGGCGGTATTCATAAGCCTGATGCTGTGTATACAGCCTGTATATGCGACGTCAGCAAGAGAGGACGAAAATGACGGCCAGACAGCGGAGGAACAACAGAAAACAGAACAGCAGGAATCAGGGCTGCAGATCACTGCTCCTTCTGCAATCCTGATGGAGGCTTCGACCGGCCAGATAATCTATGAAAAGAATCCGGATGAACAGCTTCCGCCAGCAAGTGTGACGAAGGTGATGACGCTCCTTTTAATCTTTGATGCACTCGAGTCAGGTCAGATAGGGATCGAGGATGAGGTGACTACCTCGGAATATGCTGCGTCTATGGGAGGTTCACAGGTGTTTCTGGAGCCGGGAGAGACGCAGACGGTTGAAACCATGATCAAATGTATCTCGGTTGCAAGTGCTAATGACGCCTGTGTGGCGATGGCGGAATACATCTGCGGAAATGAAGAAGAATTCGTTGCGCAGATGAATCGGCGTGCCGGAGAGCTTGGAATGGAGAATACACATTTTGTGAACTGTAACGGACTGGATACGGATGGACATCTTACCACGGCGAGAGATATTGCACGGATGTCCAGGGAGCTTATCACTACATATCCTCAGATCTATGATTATTGTAAGATATGGATGGAGAATATTACGCATACTACAAAAAAAGGAACTTCGGAATTTGGGCTTACTAACACAAATAAGCTGATTCGCCAGTATGAATATGCCACCGGACTGAAGACTGGCTCTACCAGCAAAGCGAAATTCTGTGTTTCTGCAACGGCCAGAAAGGATGGAACAGATCTGATTGCAGTGATTATGGCGGCTCCGGACAGCAAAACGAGGGTAAAAGATGCCATTACACTTTTGAATCATGGGTTTGGAAAATGTCAATGTTATGAAGAAAAAGAAGTATTGTCCATAGAACCGGTCAAAGTGTCAAAGGGAGTGGAAAAGATCGTGAATGTCAGGCAGGAGAAAATGTTTTCCTATGTAGATACAACGGGAGCGAACCTGAGTCAGATCGAGCGAAAAGTAGAAGTGAAGGAACCGGTGAGAGCGCCGGTAAAAAAAGGACAGAAGGTGGGTGAAGTCGGATACTATCTTGAAGAACAGAAGATTGGAAGTGTGGATATTGTTGCGAAAGAGACTGTGGAAAAAATGAATTATCAAAGCGCGGTGAGTGATACACTGGAAGAATTCCTTCTGTAACAGAAAGCGCATAATAAAACAGGAATTGTTTCCCTGTACGACTGACAGGGAAACAATTCCTGTTTTCCTTTCTCTGATTGCAAATTCTTACGAATAATTATATAATGATGCAAGACGAAAGGGAGAGAAGCATTTGAAGATTATACTTGGCATTTTAATTATAATGATTGTACTTGTTCTGCTGGAAAATCTCAGAGAACTTCGGAATTTTAAAACTACATTTTATCAGATCACATCATCAAAGTTTGCTCAGTTAAAAGAAGTTAAACGTGTATTATTCCTGAGTGATCTGCATAATCGAAGCTATGGAAAAGATAATGAGAAACTGCTGGAGGAGATTGGAAGGATTCACCCGGACGGTATTCTGATCGGGGGTGATATGCTGGTCAGAAAGGATGGAAATTCGTATGAGGGGACGATGGCTTTTCTTGCAAAGCTTCCGGATATCTGCCCGGTCTATTATGCCAATGGCAATCATGAGCAGAAGTTAAAAGAACTTCCGGAACACTATGAGCAGTCATACGAGACATATAAGGAACAGCTTGTGAAAGCAGGGATTCATATTCTGGAAAATGAATCGTCTGTATGGGAGCTGGGGGGTGTCAGGTTTGTGATTACAGGGCTTGAGATTCCTCTTTCGGGATACAGACATTTTGGGTCAGAGAAACTTCCGGTATCTGTCATCACTGAGCTGATAGGGAGACCGGGAGCAGGATATCAGATTCTTCTTGCGCATAATCCGGATTATGTAAAAGAATATCAGGCCTGGGGTGCGGACCTGATTCTCTGTGGTCACTATCATGGAGGTGTGGCCAGAATTCCGGGAATTGGCGGAGTCATTGCACCAAATTTCAGATTGTTTCCGCAATATTCCGGAGGTATCTACCGTGAGAAAGATACGGTTACGGTTGTGAGCAGAGGACTTGGGACGCATTCTGTGCCGATCCGGATCCTGAATCCGCCGGAATTGATCGTGCTGGAGTTTTCCGGCGATAATGCTTGAGTAATGAAGAAAAATCCTGTATAATAGTAAAGTTATTATGACCGGGTATCATGTCCGTGTCTGACAGGGCCATGAATAGAAGATAGATGAAAAATGAGGAAAAGCAATGGGAATTCCGGTAAAACTTCAGGTGTTTGAAGGTCCTCTGGATCTGCTCCTGCATCTGATTGATAAAAATAAAATTGATATATACGATATCCCGATTGTGGAAATCACAAATCAATATATGGAATATATTAAGGCCATGGAGGAAGAGGATCTGAATGTCATGAGTGAGTTCCTTGTCATGGCAGCTACACTTCTGGATATTAAGTGCCGGATGCTTCTTCCGAAGGAAGTAAATGAAGAAGGGGAGGAAGAAGATCCAAGACAGGAACTGGTGGAACAGCTTCTGGAGTATAAGATGTATAAGTACATGTCTTACGAACTGAAAGACAGGGAGCTGGATGCAGAACAGGTGATGTATAAGGATCCGACGATTCCGGAAGAGGTGCGGGAATATGAAGAACCGGTGAATATGGATGCACTTCTTGGGGATCTTACACTGGCGAAGCTGAACCGGATATTTCAGGATGTGATGAAGCGTCAGGTCGATAAGGTGGATCCGGTCCGCAGTAAGTTTGGAAAGATTGAAAAGGAAGAAGTGACACTTCCGGATAAGCTTTCTTATGTAACTGCGTATGCAAGAGAGCACAAAAAGTTTGATTTTCGGGAACTTTTATCCAGTCAGAGTTCAAGAACGCAGGTGGTGGTTACATTTCTGGCGATTCTACAGCTGATGAAGGAAGGCGTAATCTATATTGAGCAGAATCAGCCATTTGATGAGATTACCATAACATCCAGAGTGGATGACGATAATGGGGAAAGGTAGAATGGAAGAATTGGAGATTAGTAAGTTGGAAGGTGTAATTGAAGCAATTTTATTTACCATGGGAGAATCCGTGGAGTTAAGTAAAATTGCATCTGCAATAGAACATGATGAAGCTACAACACGCAAGATCATACATCAGCTGATGGACAAATATGACGCGCAGGACAGAGGTGTGAGGATCATTGAACTGGATAATTCCTTTCAGATGTGTACCAAAAAAGAAATGTATGAGTATCTGATCCGGGTGGCAAAGCAGCCGAAGCGATATGCGCTTACAGATGTTCTGCTTGAGACGCTTGCGATCATTGCATACAAGCAGCCTGTAACGAAGCTGGAGATTGAGAAGATCCGTGGAGTGAAGTCTGATCATGCGGTTAATAAACTGGTAGAATACAACCTTGTGTGTGAGCGTGGAAGAATGGATGCACCGGGAAAGCCGATTCTTTTTGGGACAACAGAAGAGTTCCTGCGAAGATTCAGTGTGCAGTCACTGGAAGAACTTCCAAGTCTGAATCCGGAACAGGTGGAAAGTTTTAAAGAAGAAGCAGAGGAGGAAGTGCAGCTTCGGCTGGATATCTGAGAATACCGGCATAGAAGTGTTGGAAGACACATATATTACATTAACATGGTGATGTATGGTGTATGGAATGAAAAAGATACGTATATGGCAGAGTCTGATCCTGATGATTGTACTTTTCTGGTTGTCTGTGCTGCCTCTTTGCGCAGAAGAAAACGGAGGACAGAAGACAGAGGACATGCCGGAAAACCTGTACGCCCGGTCGGCGGTATTGATGGACGCTGACAGTGGGCGTGTTTTGTTTGGAAAAGAAGAAGATGTCATAAGACCGATGGCGAGTACGACAAAGATTATGACGTGCATTCTCGCGCTGGAGCAGATGGAAGATGGACAGACGGTGACGGTATCAGAATATGCGGCCGGACAGCCCAAAGTGAAGCTTGGGGTGCAGGTTGGAGAAGAATTTTATCTCAGAGATCTGCTGTATTCTTTGATGCTGGAGTCTCATAATGACACTGCGGTGATCATTGCAGAGGGAATGGCTGGAACATCAGAGGCTTTTGCTGACATGATGAATCAGAAGGCGAAAAAGATCGGGTGTGACCATACTTATTTTGTAACACCAAATGGTCTGGATGGAGAAGATGATGGAGGAATTCATTCGACGACTGCCACTGATCTTGCGAGGATCATGAGATACTGTATCATGGAATCTCCATCAAAAGAGGAGTTTCTGGAGATTACCGCGACCAGATCCTATCAGTTTCAGAATGTGGACCAGAGCCGTTCATTTTCCTGTAATAACCACAACGCATTTCTGGATATGATGGAGGGGGCTTTGACCGGGAAAACCGGATTTACCGGAGAAGCGGGGTATTGTTATGTGGGTGCCTTAAGAAGAGATGACCGTACATTTATTGTTGCACTTCTGGCGTGCGGATGGCCGGATCATAAAGGGTATAAATGGGCAGATACCAGAAAGCTTATGGAATATGGAATTGAACACTATCATTATCAAAATGTATGGAAGGAACTGTCGCTCCCAAAGTTGTCTGTGTCTGGTGCCGTATCGGATCAGAATCCATATGCAGATCGTGTCGGGGTGTCGCTGGAGTTTGAAGAAAAGGGCGGAAGTCTCAGAATACTACTCGGCGAGGGAGAAAGCATCCGGACAGAAAAACAGATCACTCAGGAACTGAAAGCGCCTGTAAAAGCAGGGAAGAAAGTGGGAAGCATAAGCTATTACCTCGAAGAACAGGAAATAGGTGTGTTTTCGGTTGTAACGTCAGAAACGGTGGAAAAACGGGATCTGAAGTGGTGCCTGTTATGGCTTGTGAAAAAGCTGTGCCTCTGATGGAAAGAGGGACGGCGGTTGATTTTCAGGGGTGATGCTTTTATAATAAAGAAAATGTGTCAATATACAAAAGGAGACGAAAGTAAATGTCTATCGAAAAAGTAAGAGAATATTTCAGACAATATGGAATGGAAGAAAGGGTAAGAGAAGAAGAGCATTCCAGTGCTACGGTTGAGGAAGCGGCAGAGGCGCTGGGATGCGAACCGCAGCGTATAGCAAAGACATTGTCTTTCTATATGGGAGAATCAGCAATTCTGATCGTGACGGCTGGGGATCGAAAGATTGATAATAAAAAGTATCGAAAGTATTTTGGATGTAAAGCACATATGCTGAAGTTTGAAGATGTCGAACCGATGATCGGACATGCTGTAGGCGGCGTGTGCCCGTTTGGAATTCATGAAGGCATAGATGTATATCTGGATGAATCACTGAAACGATTTGAAACGGTATTTCCGGCGGCAGGAAGCGGCAACAGTATGATTGAGCTTACGATACCGGAGCTGGAACAGTACAGCCGTTCTAAAGCCTGGATCGATGTGTGCAGAGAATGATAAGAGGGTTAGGCATGGAGATCAGTAAGTTAAAGGAAGATGCTGTTCACGGGACGGCGGAATTTCCGATGGCGGTCTATCAGTGGGAGGGAACATACCGGTTTCCGGTGCCTCTTCACTGGCATGATGAAGCTGAGATGATCTGTCTGGAAAAGGGCAGGTTTCATATGTCTGTTAATATGAAAGAAATGACGGTAGATGCACCGGCTCTGGTGTTTATTGAACCACAGGAGATTCATTCTGTTCTGCTGGAAGAAAAACAAAAAGAAAGTGCACTGGTCTTTCGCAGGCATATGTTGAGTTTTGAATATTATGATCTGACTCAGTATCAGATTATCCGTCCTCTTCTGGAAGGGAGGATCCGTTTTCCGAGAGTGATTGATCCGCGTCAGGAAGCGTGGGATGAAATCAGCCATATCTACCGGAATATGTACAGTCAGATTCTGAGAAAGGATCTTGGATCAAAGCTGAGGATAAAGGCAGGACTTTATCAGATGCTGGCATGTCTGTATGAACAGGGAATGCTGGAAAATGTTCCGGTCAGAGAAGTTTCAGATTCAGACCGGATCAATGTAATGAAAAGGGTACTGAGTTTCATACATGAAGCATACGGACGAAAATTGTCCGTGGATGAGATTGCGGGCGTTGCAGGAATGAATCCACAGTATTTCTGCCGTTATTTTAAAAAGATTACAGGGAAAACGGTCACAGAATATGTGAATGATATTCGGATTAATCATGCGGCTGAAGCATTGTCACAGACGGAGGATAAGATTACGGATATCGCGTTTCGCTGCGGTTATGATAATGTGGGATATTTTATCCGGAGATTTCAGAAGACAAAGAATATGACTCCGTCAGCATATCGGCAATTCGGTCAGAAAAAGTCAAAATAGTATAATATGTTCTCAAGATAGGAGAAGAATTCTTTTCCTTAGGAAGGTATAATTCGAATAAAGAATGAAGAAGCTTTGATGGAGGATATTATTTATGAAGACAAAATGGTGGCATGATAAAGTTGCATATCAGATCTATCCCAAGAGTTTTAAAGACAGCAATGGTGATGGAATCGGAGACCTGCGGGGGATTATTGAAAAACTGGATTACCTGGAAAGTCTGGGAATTGACCTGCTGTGGCTGTCTCCTGTCTATCAGTCTCCTTTTGTAGATCAGGGATATGATATATCTGATTATTATAAGATTGCAGAAGAATTCGGGACCATGGAAGAATTCGATGAACTGTTGGAAAAGGCGAAAGAGCATCATATTCAGATCGTGATGGATCTGGTAATCAATCACTGTTCGGACAGACATGAATGGTTTCAGAAGGCGCTTAAGGATCCGGAAGGGGAATATGCAGATTACTTTTATTTTGTGAAAGGGAAAAACGGGAATCCGCCGAACAATTACCGGTCTTATTTCGGAGGAAGTGCATGGGAACAGGTGCCGGGAACGGACAAGTATTACCTGCATATGTTTGCAAAAGAGCAGCCGGATCTGAACTGGGAAAATCCCAGAGTCCGGCAGGAACTTTTTGAGATGGTAAACTGGTGGCTGGATAAAGGGATTGCCGGATTTCGTATTGACGCGATCATTAATATTAAGAAAAATCTTACATTTCCGGATTGTGAACCAGATGGACCGGACGGATTGAGATCCTGTGTGCATATGGTAGAAGAGGCAGAGGGGATTGGGGAGTTTCTGGGCGAGTTAAAGCAAGAGACATTTGCAAAGTACGATGCATTTACGGTAGGAGAAGTCTTTAATATGAAAGAATCCGAGCTTGAGCAGTTTGTGGGAGATGATGGGTATTTTTCTACGATGTTTGATTTTGCGCCGCATATTCTGACAGAAGGTGAAAAAGGGTGGTATGATGCGAAAGAGGCTGAATTCACGGAGTGGAAAAAGACGATCATAGATTCTCAGCTGAGGTGTCAGGGAAAGGCGTTCCTGGCCAACATCATTGAAAATCATGATGAACCAAGAGGGGCTAGCCGTTATCTTCCAGAACATGCAAAGACACCGGACGGAGCAAAGATGCTTGGAACCATAAGTCTGCTCCTTCGAGGAATTCCATTTATCTACCAGGGACAGGAGATTGGAATGGTTAACTGCCGGATGAGTGATGTGAACGAATATGATGATATTGATACTTACCATCAGTATCAGGCAGCACTGGATGCCGGCTGCAGCAAGGAGGAGGCATTGGAGGCGTGTTGCCGCCACAGCCGTGATAATGCGAGAACTCCAATGCAGTGGGATGACAGTGCATCTGCAGGGTTCACGGATGGAATCCCCTGGATTAAAGTAAATGAAAATTATCGGGAGATCAATGTGGCATCTCAGGAAAAGAATCCGAATTCTGTGCTGAATTATTATCGAAAACTGATTCGCCTGAAAAAAGATCCGAAGTGGCGGGAGGTATTTGCACAGGGAGAATTTATTCCATTTCTGGAAAAGGATGAACAGATATTTGCATTTGCCAGGCGAGCAGAGACAGCGCAGGTTGTGGTTCTTGCAAATTTCGGAATTCGCGAGCAGACGGTGGATCTTATGCGGGAACTTGGGACTGTGTCAGAGCAGATGCTTCTTGGTAATACAGAACGGAAGCTGGAAATTGGAGAGACGAAGGTTACGCTATATCCATGTGATGTGGTTGTGCTCAGTGTGAAGTAATTACAGAATAGAAATATCATTTAAAATATACACAGAAAATACGGACAGGGATCGATGTGAAAAATATGGAATGCTTCTATATTTTTTGTATCGATCCTTGTTGACGGCAATGGGAAAATTGTGGTATTTTAATGATATCTTATAAGAAGTCATGCAGTATTCCTGCTTACAGATCTGTAAAAGAATTTCCAAAGGTAGAAACATTTTTTGATTGACATTTAGAGAGAAGTATAATACTATATTAATCAGAAAACGAACACTCGTTCGATGCACGGAGAAGGAGAAGTAAATATGGTAAATGAGAATAAAAAACGCGCACTTGATGCTGCGATTGCAAAATTAGAGAAGGACTATGGAAAGGGAACCGTCATGCGTCTGGGTGACCCGTCTGCACAGGTTGCAGTTGAGACGATTCCAACCGGTTCTCTGAGTCTGGATCTGGCCCTTGGACTTGGGGGAGTTCCCAAGGGACGTATTGTTGAGATATACGGACCGGAATCCAGTGGTAAGACAACGGTTGCACTGCATATGATTGCTGAAGTACAGAAAAGAGGCGGGATCGCCGGATTTATTGATGCAGAGCATGCGCTGGATCCAGTCTATGCGAAGAATATTGGTGTAGATATTGATGAATTATATATATCTCAGCCGGACAGTGGTGATCAGGCTCTGGAGATTACCGAGACGATGGTAAGATCTGGCGCCATGGATATCATTGTTATTGACTCGGTTGCCGCACTTGTGCCAAAGCAGGAGATTGAAGGCGACATGGGAGACAGTCATGTGGGTCTTCAGGCAAGATTGATGTCTCAGGCGCTTCGTAAGCTTACCCCGGTGATCAGCAAGTCCAATTGCGTGGTTATATTTATCAATCAGCTGCGTGAAAAAGTCGGAGTAATGTTTGGTAATCCGGAGACAACGACCGGCGGACGTGCGCTGAAGTTCTATGCTTCTGTTCGTATGGATGTCAGAAGGATTGAGACACTGAAACAGAACGGAGAGATGATTGGAAACAGAACTCGCGTGAAAGTTGTCAAGAATAAGATCGCACCTCCGTTTAAAGAAGCGGAATTTGATATTATGTTTGGAAAGGGAATTTCTCAGGAAGGAGACATTCTGGATCTTGCAGTAAACTGTAATCTGGTAAGCAAGAGTGGATCCTGGTTTGCCTATAACGGGGATAAGATCGGTCAGGGACGTGAGAATGCAAAGATTTATCTCTCCGAACATCCGGAGATCATGGAGGAACTGGAAAAAAAGATCCGGATCCATTACCATATCGGAGAAGAATCGGAAGAGACAACAGAAGAAAAGCCGGCTCCGGCAAAGACCTCCGGAAGAAAGGCTTCGGCTGCAAAAGAGGAAGAATAGATATGACGGTTACCAGTATTGAACCGGCATCAAAGACAAGATATAAAGTGTATGTAGACGGACAGTTCGCTTTTACATTGTATAAAGGCGAACTGTCTCGCTATCATATCGCAGTTGATGCCATTTTGGAAGAAGAAACATATCATGCACTTCGAAAAGAATCAGCGAAGAGAGCGAAGCTCAGAGCGATGCACTTGCTGACAGATATGGGCAGAACAGAGATGCAGCTGAGAACAAAGCTTAATCAGAACGGATACCCGGAAGATATTGTGGATGAAGCTATAGAATATGTAAAGTCTTTCGGGTATATCAATGACAGAGAGTATGCGAGAAATTTTGTGGAGTATCGTAAAGATAAAAAGAGCAGAAAAGAAATATACGCATTGCTTTGCGGAAAAGGTCTGGCTGCAGAACTGATTGAAGAAGCACTGGATGAGTGCTATCACAAAGAGGATTCCAGATGTGCGATAGAGACACTTTTGAGAAAAAAAGGTTATGATCCAAAGACTGCCGGATGGGAAAAAAGGCAGAAAATGATGGTATATCTGGTGCGAAAAGGCTTTTCCTACGAGGAGGTACACAATATAGTGTAAGTTTCTGACGGAGTGCTTGACATATTTGTGAAAAAAGTATAAAATTTAAGTGTTGTATTTGTACAATGAAAACTAAATAAGGAGGTGCTCCTGTGCCGATGGGAATATGGATTGCTGTGGCAATCGTGCTTATCATCGCAGCGGCAGTTATCAGCCATTTTGTGACAGTCTCTAATCTGAAGAAAAATGCGGAGTCAAAGATTGGCAACGCAGAAAGCAAAGCAAGACAGATCATAGATGATGCAGTAAAGACGGCTGAGGCCAAAAAGAAGGAGTCTCTTTTGGAAATTAAAGAAGAGTCTATCAAAAACAAGAATGAACTTGAAAAGGAGACGAAAGAACGCAGATCGGAATTGCAGCGTTACGAAAAGCGTGTACTTTCCAAAGAAGAGGCTTTAGACAAAAAGGCAGATGCTATCGAGAAGCGGGAAGCAGGATTTGCAGCGAAAGAAGAACAGCTGAGACAGCGCGAAGCGAAAGTGGAAGAGCTGGGCAAGCAAAGAGTACAGGAACTAGAAAGAATCTCAGGACTTACCTCCGAACAAGCAAAAGAATATTTGTTAAAAACTGTTGAAGAAGATGTTAAGCATGATACTGCGAAGATGATTAAAGAATTGGAAGCGCAGGCAAAGGAAGAAGCAGATAAAAAGGCAAAGGAATATGTCGTTACTGCTATCCAGAGATGTGCGGCAGATCATGTTGCGGAAACTACAATTTCGGTTGTGCAGCTTCCGAGTGATGAAATGAAAGGAAGAATTATTGGACGTGAAGGACGTAACATTCGTACATTAGAGACATTAACAGGTGTTGAGCTGATTATCGATGATACTCCGGAAGCCGTCGTATTGTCAGGCTTTGATCCAATAAGAAGAGAAGTCGCCAGAATTGCGCTTGAAAAACTGATCGTTGACGGACGAATTCATCCGGCAAGGATTGAAGAGATGGTTGAAAAGGCGCAAAAAGAAGTAGATGCCATGATCAGGGAAGAAGGAGAAGCAGCAGCTCTGGAAGTGGGAGTTCACGGTATTCATCCGGAACTTATCAGACTTCTTGGACGTATGAAGTTCAGAACCAGCTACGGACAGAATGCTCTCAGACATTCTGTTGAGGTTGCTCAACTTTCAGGTCTTTTAGCGGGCGAGATCGGACTGGATGTCAGAATCGCCAAACGTGCAGGTCTCCTGCATGATATAGGAAAATCTATTGATCATGATGTCGAAGGTTCTCACATTCAGATCGGTGTGGACCTTTGTAGAAAATATAAGGAGTCAGCAACTGTTATCAATGCAGTTGAGGCTCATCACGGCGACGTCGAACCAGAAACTTTGATTGCGTGTGTGGTTCAAGCAGCGGATACGATATCTGCAGCAAGACCAGGCGCAAGAAGAGAAACATTAGAAACATATACAAACAGGTTAAAACAATTAGAAGATATCACCAACCAGTTTAAGGGTGTTGATAAATCTTTTGCAATTCAGGCAGGTAGAGAGATTCGCGTTATGGTAGTTCCAGAACAGGTATCTGACGCAGACATGGTATTAATGGCCAGAGATATCGCTAAACAGATTGAGTATGAGTTAGAATATCCAGGACAGATTAAGGTCAATGTAATTCGTGAGTCACGAGTTACGGACTATGCCAAGTAGAAGATAAATGAAGGGGAAGTTTCGTATAATAACGGAAAGTTATGAGCGGGGCTTCCTTGTTTTTATTCTATGAGGAACAATGTCCCCAAAAGACCATAATGGTTTGTTGCTGCGAGGAGATATGAAAAAGCAGGAGGTGAAAAATATGGATAACGAGGTAAAGAGAATAGGCAGAGAACTGGCATATAAGGGGGTTATCCTGAATGTATACAAAGATCATATGAGCTTTGCCAATGGTAATACAGCAGAATGGGATTTTATTCATCATGATGGTGCGGCAGCCGTTGTACCGGTGCTGGATGACGGAAGAATCCTGATGGTAAGACAATATCGTAATGCATTAGAGAGAATGACACTTGAGATTCCGGCAGGAAAACTGGATGATCCGAAAGAAGCAGGGATTGTATGTGCAGCGAGAGAACTGGAAGAAGAGACCGGTTATCGCTCGGATGATCTGGAGTGGCTGGTAACAATACGTACAACAGTAGCTTTCTGTGACGAAAAGATTGATATCTATGTTGCAAAAAATCTGATTCCTTCCAGACAGCATCTGGATGAAGACGAATATGTGGATGCAAAAGCATATACACTGCAGGAATTAAAAGATATGATCTTTGCAGGCAGGATTGAAGATTCCAAAACTATGGCTGCGATACTGGCATATGAATCAAAATATCTGATGCAAAAATAGAATATATAAAAATGCCCGGCATATAATGAAGTATCTTGGCAAAGGGAGGAATATTTGTGAAGATACCGGAAAGCAAAAAGTATTGTGTTATGTTTTCTATGCTGGGCTTTTTTTCTGGGATTCTGTATGGAAACCTTGTTTCGAAGAATTATATCATGAGCATGGGAATCTTTAATGTGTTTTTTTTGGAACAATATCGTCAGACGGATATCAGGACAACAGAGTATGTCTGGTATATTATCAGAATCAGACTGATGCCGCTTTCTGTATTGATCATTGGCGGGACAACAAAGATCCGTAAATTGGTTGTGTACGCTTTTCTGCTCTGGACATGCTTTCTTGGCGGTATATTACTTACATCGGCTGTCATGAAGATGGGAGTAAAAGGATTAATATTATGTCTGATCGGAATGATTCCTCAGGCAGTATTTTACGCGGGTGGCTATCTGATTCTTCTCTGGTATATTCTTGCATATCCGATCAACAGATGGAATATATCGAAAACTATATGTCTGGCACTGTGTATGATGCTTGGAATTCTGACTGAATGTTACGTGAATCCTGTAATCATGCAGTTATTTCTGCAGGCACTCTGACAGGTGGTCTTGAATATAGAGAATAAAAAGATGTTGCCACATCAGTACTCCCTATTTAAGTAATATCTCAGGTAGATGAGGGAAGTACAGAATACAAAAAGCTGACTTGCCAGAAGTCCCCACAGGTATCCGGATATCCCAAATGCCGGAATCAGAAAGAAGACACCTGAGATTCGTATTCCCAGACTAAGAGTTTGAATAAGGAAGGATAGGGTTGTTTTACCGATTCCGTTAATAATGCTGGTCAGGGAAGTGTTAGTATACAGAAACGGGCACATCCAGGCAAGTGTAAGAATAAAGTCTCCTGCCATCGTACTGTGGAATAAAAAACGACCTATCCATTTCCCGGATAATAAAAGGAGAGCGCAACATATACTTCCAAGAAAAATACAGGAGCAGACCACTTTTCTTGTCAGAAAGCGCATCTCGCCTCTGGTATTCTGTGTCTGAACCTCAGCAACGGTCGGAAGAAGCATTGTGGAGACAGAGTTTGTGATCGCAGAGGGAAATAAGATGCAGGGAAGCGCCATGCCTGTTAACACACCATAGATGCTTAATGCTTTACCGACAGACATGCCATAGTTCTGCAGATACAGTGGAATGGATACGGCTTCAATGCTCTGAAGGATATTGAGAAGAACCCGGCTTCCGGTAAGAGGCAGTGACAGTTTCAGCAATTCATGGCAATGTTTCAAAAAAGAAAACGGATCAGGAAGAAGGGAACTCCTGAAGTGTTGTTTCCTGGAGATGTGCTGCAGACAATAAAGAGAAGAAAAGACTTCTCCGGCAATCAGGCCGGCTACTGCGATGGATATGCCGGGAGTCAGTCCCTGACGTGTACTGTACAGATAGATCAGCCAGACACTGCCTATGCGTACTGTCTGCTCAACTAATTGAGAGACTGCCGGTATATAAGTCCGCTTCAGTCCAAGATAGTATCCACAGATGCAGCTGTGAACAGATGCAAAAGGAAACGCGTAGGAAAGCATGACAAGAAGATCGAAGCATCGTATATCATGCAGAAAAATGGTAGAGATATCAGCGGCATATCTCTGGATCAAGAATGTAATCGCACAGGATGTACTTATTGTTAGGATCAGACTGGTACCAAGAAGCTCACAGGCTTCTTTTTTTTTGTTTTCTGCAACATATTTTGCAGTGCATCTGGAGAGCGCAAGTTCAATACCGGCACAGGTGAGGGAAAAGCAGAGTGCATAGACAGGAAATACAAGCTGATACAGCCCGATGTTTTCTTCGCCGAATGTATGACTTAAAAACATACGATAAAAAAAACCCATGAAACGGGTAATAAAACCAGTCATCGTTAAAATGAAAGTTCCTTTTAAAATGGTTCGTGTACGGGACATGACTGCCTCCTGTAAAATTACCTGTTATTATATCATATTGCAGATTGGTGCTTGACAGAACACAAAAGCAGTGATATTCTACATAAAGAAATCCTAGCAAAACACTGGGGATTAAAAGAAGGTGATACGATGAAGCTTTCCACAAAAGGAAGGTATGGGCTCAGAGCAATGATCGATCTTGCCAGATACAGCGAAGAGGAACCGGTCTCAATTGGAAGTGTTGCTCTACGGCAGAATATTTCGGAAAGATATCTGGAACAATTGTTTGCGCTGTTAAAAAAGGCGGATCTGGTGAAGAGCATCCGTGGAGCATCGGGAGGATATGTTCTTGCAAAAAAGGCAGAAGAGATATCGGTCGGTGATATATTACGGGCGCTGGAAGGGAGTCTGGAACCGGTAAAATGTGCGGCGTTTTATTCGGAAGAAGGATGTATGGCTTCCGATGGATGTGTAACGAAGTATGTGTGGCAGAAGATCAATGACAGTATCAACCAGACGGTCAATGAGATCATGCTGGACGAACTGGTACGGGAGAGCAGGGATCTGAATCCGGAAGGCGAATGTACCAGCCATAGATGTAATCAATAATGAATGCTAAGAGAAAACGGAGGAAAAAAGAATGAGCAGATTATTATATTTGGACAATGCAGCAACAACGAAAACAGCACCGGAAGTAGTAGAGGCAATGCTTCCATATTTTACAGAAAAATTCGGTAATCCATCTACTGTATACAGTTTTGCTGCCGGGAATAAAGAGGCGATCAGCCAGCAGAGAGATATTATTGCACAGACACTGGGAGCAAAGGCGAATGAGATCTATTTTACAGCCGGCGGCTCAGAGTCGGATAACTGGGCGTTAAAGGCAACTGCAGAAGCTTACGGGCAGAAGGGAAATCATATTATTACTACAAAGATTGAACATCATGCCATCCTTCATTCTGCAGAGTATCTGGAAAAAAGAGGATTTGAAGTGACTTATCTTGATGTGGATGAGGACGGAAAAGTGAAACTGGATGATCTGAAAGCGGCGATTCGTCCAACAACGATTCTGATCTCAGTGATGTTTGCAAATAATGAGATCGGAACGATACAGCCGATTAAGGAGATCGGAGAGATCGCACATGAGCATGGAATTCTGTTCCATACCGATGCGGTTCAGGCATACGGACAGCTTCCGATCAATGTAGATGAGTATCATATAGATATGCTGAGTGCCAGCGGACATAAGTTCAATGGCCCGAAGGGAATTGGATTTTTATATATCCGTACCGGTGTTAAGATCCGTTCCTTTGTACATGGCGGTGCGCAGGAAAGAAAACGTCGTGCCGGAACGGAAAATGTTCCCGGAATTATCGGAATCGGAACTGCGGCAAAACGTGCAGCTGAGTCAATGACAGAAAGAACCACAAAAGAGAGAGAAGTCAGAGATTATCTGATCGATCGTGTGTTGAATGAGATCCCTTACAGCCGCCTGAATGGACACAGAACAGACCGACTTCCAAACAATGCAAACTTCAGTTTCCAGTTTGTGGAAGGAGAATCACTGCTGATCAAACTGGATATGAAGGGAATCTGTGCATCCAGTGGTTCTGCATGTACTTCAGGCTCTCTTGATCCGTCCCATGTACTCCTGGCAATCGGTCTTCCTCATGAGATCGCACATGGATCACTGCGTTTGACTCTGAATGAAGAGATCAGCAGAGAAGATATTGATTATGTAGTGGATAATCTGAAAGAGATTGTTACACACTTAAGAGAGATGTCTCCTCTTTATGAGGATTTTATCAAAAAATAATCAGAAATAAATAATAAAAATAAGACAGATATGAAAAGGAGATAATATATGTATTCAGAAAAAGTAATGGACCATTTTGAACATCCGAGAAATGTTGGCGAGATAGAGAATCCGAGTGGTGTTGGAACTGTAGGAAATGCCAAATGTGGAGATATCATGAGAATATATCTGGATATTGATGAGAACCAGATTATACAGGATGTAAAGTTTAAAACATTTGGCTGTGGAGCTGCCGTTGCGACCAGCAGCATGGCAACGGAGATGGTGAAAGGAAAGACTGTTCAGGAGGCTATGCAGGTAACCAATAAAGCGGTTATGGAAGCGCTGGACGGACTCCCGCCGGTGAAGGTACATTGTTCTCTGCTTGCGGAAGAAGCAATTCACGCTGCACTGTGGGACTATGCACAGAAACATGATATCAAAATTGAAGGATTGGAAAAGCCGAAATCAGATATTCATGAAGGCGAAGAAGCGGAAGAAGAAGAGTATTAAAGCCGGGGAACGATGATGGAAAAAAAGAAAGTTGTAGTCGGCATGTCAGGAGGCGTGGACTCTTCCGTTGCTGCATATTTACTGAAGAAACAGGGATATGATGTGATCGGAGTGACGATGCAGATCTGGCAGGACGAAGAAGAGATTGTGCAGGAAGAACAGGGAGGATGCTGTGGAATCTCAGCGGTTGAAGATGCAAGAAGAGTGGCTGCGTCTCTGAATATTCCATATTATGTCATGAATTTCAAGCAGGAATTTAAAAAACATGTCATCGACTACTTTATGGATGATTATCTTAACGGAAGAACTCCGAATCCATGTATTGCATGCAACCGCTATGTAAAATGGGAAGCGCTTTTAAAACGCAGCATGGATATTGGAGCGGATTATATTGCAACCGGACATTATGCGAGGATTGAACGGCTTGCGAACGGTCGGTATGCGATTGGCACATCGGCGTCAAACGGAAAGGACCAGACTTATGCATTGTACAATCTGACGCAGGATCAGCTGGCACATACACTTATGCCGGTGGGAGAATATGAGAAAGATCAGATTCGTGCCATTGCGCAGGAGATTGGGCTTCGTGTGGCAAACAAGCCGGACAGCCAGGATATCTGTTTCGTACCGGATGGAGATTATGCTTCTTATATTGAAGAACATGTAGATGCGGATACAGGAAAGCGTCTGTGTCCGGGCAACTTTGTTCTGGCAGACGGAACTGTTGTGGGAAAGCATAGAGGAATCATTCACTATACAGTTGGTCAGAGAAAAGGACTGGGACTTTCCCTTGGACATCCGGTGTTTGTATTGGAGATTCGTCCGGATACGAATGAGGTTGTTGTTGGAACAAATGAGGAATCGATGTCATATTATGTGAGAGCAAACCGGGTAAATTTCATGTCGGAAGAGGATCTGACAGAAAGAAAACGTGTGTGGGCAAAAATCCGCTATAATCACAGAGGTGCATGGTGTACAGTTGAGAAAACAGATGAAGATGAGATATTATGTACATTTGATGAACCGCAGAGAGCAATCACACCCGGCCAGGCTGTTGTACTGTATGATGGTGAGTATGTTCTGGGTGGAGGAACAATTATAGGAGACAAGTAATATTATGAGAGCAGACGTGCATATGCATACAAATTTTTCACATGACTCTTCGTCTACGCCGGAAGAGATGATTCGGGGGGCGATAGAAAAGGGGCTGGAAGTGATCTGTTTTACCGATCATTATGACAAAGACAATATGGACTGGGGACCGGAAGATATATTTGATCCGAAAGAGTATTTCCGGGTGCTTCCGCCGCTGAAGGAAAAATACAGAGATCAGATTGATGTAAGAATCGGAGTGGAACTTGGGATTCAACCATATCTGGAATCATATTACCGGGAATTTGTCAAGAAGTATCCGTTTGATTTTGTGATTGGATCCGTGCACTGTATATGGAAGATGGATATTGCCTACGGAGAGATTTTTAACGGACACACGGATGAAGAGATCTATCGAGCTGTACTGGAAGAGACGCTGGAAGATGTAAGACTGTATGAAGATTATGATGTTCTGGGACATCTGGATTATATGGTCCGATATGGAGAGAATAAGGAAAAAGCGTATTCTTACCATAAGTATAAGGATCTGATTGATGAGATATTGAAAACGGTAATCGAAAAAGGCAGAGGAATTGAACTGAATACAGCCGGTTTAAAATATGGGCTTCCGTTTGCACATCCACATCCGGATGTGCTGAAAAGATACCGGGAACTTGGCGGTGAGATTATTACGGTAGGTGCAGATGGACATAAACCAGAGCATATTGCGTATGATTTTTATAAGGTGTCCGATATTTTAAGGGGCTGCGGGTTTAAATATTATACAGAATTTTGCGGGCGAAAGCCGGTTTTTAAGCAACTTCAATAAAAAAAGGAAAACCCAAAGAAAGCACTTGAATTTTTGTATCAGATTTAGTACAATTGTTTCAGTTGATGAATCTTTAACAATTTTGGGTAAAGTGTTAAGGAGTTCACCATAGAAGACTGCGAAACCAGTTAATAAACAAACTTTAGGAGGAATTAATCATGGCAGTAAAAGTAGCGATTAATGGATTTGGACGTATCGGACGTCTTGCATTCAGACAGATGTTTGGAGCAGAAGGATATGAAGTTGTTGCAATCAACGACTTAACATCTCCAAAGATGCTCGCACACTTATTAAAGTATGATTCTTCACAGGGAAAATATGCTTTGGCTGATAAAGTAGAAGCAACAGAAGATTCTATCATTGTTGATGGAAAAGAAATCAAAATCTACGCAAAAGCTAACGCAGAAGAGCTTCCTTGGGGAGAAATTGGTGTAGACGTTGTTCTTGAATGTACAGGTTTCTATACCTCTAAAGAAAAAGCATCTGCTCATATCAAAGCAGGCGCTAGAAAAGTTGTTATTTCCGCACCAGCTGGAAAAGACCTGCCAACTATCGTATATAATGTTAACCACAACACACTTACAGCTGAAGATACAGTTATTTCTGCAGCTTCCTGTACAACAAACTGCTTAGCTCCTATGGCAAAAGCATTAAATGACCTTGCTCCGATCAAATCCGGTATCATGTGCACAATTCACGCTTATACAGGTGATCAGATGACACTTGATGGACCACAGAGAAAAGGTGATTTGAGAAGATCTCGTGCAGCTGCAGTTAACATTGTTCCAAACAGCACAGGTGCTGCAAAAGCAATCGGACTTGTTATTCCTGAACTGAACGGAAAATTAATCGGATCTGCTCAGCGTGTACCAACCCCAACAGGTTCTACAACAATCCTGACAGCTGTAGTTGAAGGAGAAGTTACTGTAGATCAGATCAATGAGGCTATGAAGGCTGCATCTAACGAATCTTTCGGATACAATACAGATGAGATCGTTTCTAGCGATATCGTAGGTATGAGATTTGGTTCTTTATTTGATGCAACACAGACAATGGTTCTGCCATTAGATAACGGAACAACAGAAGTTCAGGTTGTATCATGGTATGACAATGAGAACTCTTACACAAGCCAGATGGTTAGAACAATCAAATACTTTGCTGAATTAGCTTAATATTCGCGAATTGTGCTGATTGCATATCGCAAAGGGCTATTGTATAAGACTCACAAAGGGTCCGGTCTTATTGGACCGGATCCCTTTTTAATGCAGTAGAAAAGGAGGCAGTCATATGCTTAATAAAAAATCAGTAGATGATATTAATGTAAAAGGAAAAAGAGTGCTGGTAAGATGCGATTTTAATGTTCCGCTTATTGACGGAAAAATCACAGATGAGAACCGTCTTGTTGCGGCACTTCCGACAATTAAGAAATTAATTGCTGACGGTGGAAAGATTATTCTTTGTTCTCACCTTGGTAAACCGAAGGGAGAGCCAAAACCGGAATTGTCTCTGGCACCGGTAGCTGTTCGCCTGTCTGAACTGCTTGGACAGGAAGTAAAATTTGCTGCTGATCCTGAAGTGGTTGGTCCGAATGCAAAAGCTGCAGTAGAAGCAATGAAAGACGGAGAGGTAATCCTTCTTGAAAATACACGTTACAGAATCGAAGAGACAAAGAACGGAGAAGCGTTCAGCAAGGAACTGGCATCTCTGTGTGATGTGTTTGTAAATGATGCATTTGGTACTGCACATCGTGCTCACTGCTCAAATGTTGGTGTGACCCAGTTTGTAGATACTGCAGTTGTTGGATATCTGATGCAGAAGGAGATCGATTTCCTTGGAAATGCAGTAAATAACCCGGAGAGACCATTCGTGGCAATTCTCGGCGGAGCAAAAGTATCCAGCAAGATCTCTGTAATTGAGAATCTGCTTGATAAAGTAGATACGCTGATCATCGGTGGAGGAATGGCATATACATTTTCAAAAGCACAGGGTGGAAGTGTTGGAAAATCTCTGTTAGAGGAAGATTACTGCCAGTATGCACTTGATATGATTGAAAAGGCAAAGACAAAAGGTGTTAAATTATTACTTCCTGTAGATAACATTATTGCGGATGATTTTTCAAATGATGCTAATTCCAAGATTGTAAAGGCAGGAGAGATTCCAGAAGGATGGGAAGGTCTGGATATCGGACCTGAGACAGAGAAGATCTTCTGTGAGGCGGTTCAGGATGCAAAGACGGTTGTATGGAACGGACCAATGGGATGCTTTGAGATGCCGAAATTTGCTCACGGAACAGAGGCGGTTGCGGGAGCACTTGCTGATACTGATGCAACAACCATCATCGGTGGTGGTGACTCTGCAGCAGCAGTGAACCAGCTGGGATTCGGTGACAAGATGACACATATCTCCACAGGTGGCGGAGCATCACTGGAATTCCTTGAAGGAAAGGAACTGCCGGGTGTAGCAGCAGCGAATGATAAGTAAGCACCTGATGAGGCGTTTTCGAATTTGGTTTGAACATACCACAGCGTGCATACGGAATATAAGTAGTAAGGAGAATTTTTATTATGGCAAGAAAGAAAATTGTTGCAGGTAACTGGAAAATGAACAAGACTCCAAGCGAGGCAGTTGCCTTAGTTGAAGAATTAAAACCACTGGTAGCAAGCGAAGACGTTGATGTTGTATTCTGCGTTCCGGCAATCGACATCGTTCCGGTTGTTGAAGCTGTAAAAGGAAGCAACATTCAGGTTGGTGCTGAAAATATGTACTTTGAAGAAAAGGGTGCATATACTGGAGAGATCGCTCCGAATATGCTGACAGATGCCGGTGTAAAATATGTTATTCTCGGACATTCTGAGAGAAGAGAGTATTTTGGAGAGACCAATGAAGATATCAACAAGAAGATGCTGAAAGCGTTTGAGCATGGTCTTACACCGATCATGTGCTGTGGTGAGACTCTGGAACAGAGAGAACAGGGCGTAACTATGGACTTTATCCGTCAGCAGGTGAAGGTTGGATTCCAGAATGTGACCGCAGATCAGGCAAAAGAAGCAGTGATCGCTTATGAGCCAATCTGGGCAATCGGCACCGGAAAGACAGCTACAACAGAGCAGGCAGAAGAAGTGTGTGCAGGTATCCGTGCATGCATCGCTGAGGTATATGATGAGGCGACAGCAGAAGCAATTCGTATTCAGTATGGTGGATCTGTAAATGCAGGAAACGCAGCTGAATTATTTGCACAGGCTGACATTGACGGCGGTCTTGTAGGCGGTGCTTCTCTGAAAGCTGATTTTGGAAAGATCGTAAACTACAAATAAGCAGATAGTATTTGCCGTAGGAGGCAGGAATATTGCTTCCTGCGGCTTTTGTGCTGTTTTAGCGGCAACACATACATGGATGATTTTTCAGAGAATAATCTGATGTGCGATATAATTGGAGGAGAAATGAAAATGAGTAAAAAACCAACAGTACTTATGATCTTAGACGGTTATGGATTAAATGAGAAAATTACCGGAAATGCCGTGGCAGAGGGCAAGACTCCGGTTATGGATAAATTAATGGCAGAGTATCCGTTTGTAAAGGGAAATGCAAGTGGAATGGCAGTTGGACTTCCGGATGGACAGATGGGTAATTCTGAGGTTGGTCATCTGAATATGGGAGCAGGTCGTATCGTATATCAGGACCTGACCAAGATTACAAAAGCAATTCAGGATGGAGACTTTTTTGAAAATAAGGCACTCCTTGCAGCATGTGAAAATGTAAAGAAAAACAATTCTTCCCTTCATCTGATGGGACTGGTTTCTGACGGAGGCGTACACAGCCACAATGAGCATATCTATGGACTTCTGGAACTGGCAAAAAAGCAGGGAATTGAAAAGGTATATGTACACTGCTTCCTGGACGGACGTGATACACCACCGGCTTCCGGAAAAGGGTATGTAGAACAGCTGGAAACAAAGATGCAGGAGATCGGTGTCGGTGAAGTAGCTACGGTTATGGGGCGTTACTATGCAATGGACCGTGATAATCGTTGGGATCGTGTGGAGAAGGCTTATCGTGCTCTGGTATTCGGTGAAGGAGAAAAAGCGGTTGGAGGACCGGCTGGTATTCAGGCTTCTTATGACAAAGACGAGACGGATGAATTCGTTCTTCCTACAGTTGTTGTAAAAGATGGCGTTCCGACTGCAACGATCAAGAATGATGATTCGATTATATTCTTCAATTTCCGTCCGGACCGTGCAAGAGAGATCACAAGAACATTCTGTGATGAAGAATTTGCAGGATTCGATCGTGGAGAGCGAGTAAAAACTACATTTGTATGCTTTACGGAATATGATGTGACAATTGCAAATAAACAGGTGGCATTCGTAAAGGAAGAGATTACGAATACATTTGGTGAGTTCCTTGCAAAGAATGGAAAGAAGCAGGCACGTATTGCTGAGACGGAAAAATACGCACATGTTACCTTCTTCTTTAATGGCGGTGTAGAAGAACCAAATGAAGGCGAAGACAGAATTCTGGTAAAATCTCCAAAGGTAGCAACCTATGATCTGAAACCGGAAATGAGCGCTTATGAAGTATGTGATAAGCTGGTGGAAGCGATCAAATCTGGAAAATATGACGTGATCATTATTAATTTTGCCAACCCGGATATGGTAGGACATACCGGTGTGGAAGATGCTGCGATCAAGGCAATCGAAGCAGTAGATGAGTGTGTAGGCAAAGCTGTTGACGCAATCAAAGAAGTAGATGGGCAGATGTTCATCTGTGCGGATCACGGAAATGCAGAACAGCTGATCGATGATGAAACCGGTGAGCCATTCACAGCACATACGACTAATCCGGTGCCGTTTATTCTGGTTAATGCAGACCCTTCTCTGCGATTAAGAGAAGGTGGATGTCTTGCAGATATTGCTCCTACGCTGATTGAACTTATGGGTATGGAACAGCCGCAGGAAATGACAGGAAAATCCTTACTGGTAAGAGAATAAAGTATATTGTGAAAAGAATATAGTATCAAAGAGATAACAGGACGCAGTCTTAGACAGACTGCGTCCTCAGTTGCATTGACAGACCAGGATCCGCAAGCGTGTTCTGACCAGGAGGAGTTGATATATGAATCGAGATGTGATTAAGCTGATTGCGATGATTACCATGTTCTGTAACCATTTTGCACATGTGTTTCTGATTCCGGGAAGTCTTATGCATGAATGCTTGATTGATACCGGATATTTTACGGCGATTACCATGTGTTTTTTTCTCGTAGAGGGATATGGGTATACTAGATCGAAAGTGAAGTACGCACAGCGACTGTTTTTGTTCGGCTGTCTTTCGCAGATTCCATATTCTCTGGCACTAAAGACAGGGAATCTGAATATGATGTTCACGTTGTTTATTTGCTTTCTGTTGATCTGCGTGCTGGAAAATGTCAATGATCCTGCAGAGAGAAGAATCCTGGCTCTGCTTCTGGTTTTTTGTACTTCCTTTGCAGACTGGGCATGGCTTGCGGCGATTTTTACATGGCTGTTTGTATGGAGTAAAGATGACAGAAAAAAGACAATGATGTCTTATGCAGTGTCAGTGGTATTGTTTGGAACTACGAATCTGATATCGTGCGTTCCCTATTATTCGGTGCCGGAATCCCTGATGCACACGGTCATGAGCTGCGTGGGATTGATTGCTTCGGGAATCGTGATTCTGTATTTCTACAATGGAAAATGCGCTGTGGAAAAAGGAAGATATAAGAAATGGTTTTTTTACATTTTCTACCCGGGGCATCTTATGCTGTTATGGTTGATAAATCTATTATGGGTTTAAGGAGTAGAGTCATAATGAAGACGTATAAAACTTGTTTTTTGGATCTGGATGGGACGATCGTGGATTCTTCCATGGGAATTACAAATGCAGTGATCTATTCACTGAAGAAATTCGGTATCGAACCGCCGGAACGAAAAGAACTGTATTCTTTTATCGGTCCTCCATTGAGAGATTCCTATGCAAAATATTACGGATTTGATGAAGAAACGTGTCGAAAGGCAATTCTGTATTACCGAGAGTATTATCAGGATCAAGGAATTTATGAAAATCAGGTGTATGAAGGACTGGAGCCAACATTGAAAGCTCTGAAAGAGAAGCAAAAGAAGCTTGTTGTGGCAACTTCAAAACCAGAAGTTTTCGCAAAAAGGATCCTGGATTATTTTCATCTGACCGATTATTTTGATTATGTAGCAGGGATGGAGATTGGCGGAGGCAGGGCAACAAAAGTGGAAGTGATCGAATACGCGCTGCAGGCATGTAAGATTGAGAATCGGTCTTCTGTAATTATGGTGGGAGACCGTATGCATGATGTGACGGGTGCAAAGCTGGCAGGGATTGATTGTATCGGGGTGTTGTATGGATTCGGGAGCCGGGAGGAACTGGAACATGCAGGGGCTTCGTATATCGTAGAAACACCAAAGGATATTCTGAAAATCGTCTAAATATAAAAAAAGTAATGTGATTCACTTGACAAAGAGAAGCGATATTGTTATGATTAAAAAACAGAACGCACTCTGTTTTTGAAAAATGTTGAAGAGAGGTGCAATATGCAAAGAGTTTATTCATTATTGGTAGATAACAATTCTGGTGTATTAAGCCGTATATCAGGTCTGTTCAGCAGACGGGGATACAGCATCGACAGTATCTCTGCAGGCGTTACCGCAGATCCAAGATTTACCAGAATTACAATTGTGGCAAGCGGAGATGAGTTGATCTTATCGCAGATTGAAAAGCAGGTTAGAAAGCTGGAGGATATCATTGAGATCAAGGTTCTGGATCCGGATAATTCTGTGTATCGTGAATTGATTATGGTAAAGGTTCGTGCGAATAAAGCAGAACGGGCAGAGATCATATCGGTTGCAGATATTTTCCGTGCGAAAATCGTTGACGTTGAGAAGGAGTCTCTTATGGTAGAGCTTACCGGTACAAAGTCCAAGCTGGAGGCTTTCCTGAACCTGTTGGAGGGATATGAGATCCTTGAACTTGCAAGAACAGGTATTACAGGTCTGACTCGTGGAATGAAAAATGTTACATTGATCGATCAGGAAGGTAATATTGAAAAGATTTAATTCAGCTATTAAACAGGGTATTGCTCTGTTTAACAATATAAAGCAAATTATTTTAATACAAATTTAGGAGGAATGCTAAAATGGCAGCAAGAATTTTTTATCAGGAAGATTGCAATTTATCTGTATTAGAGGGAAAGAAAATTGCGATTATCGGTTACGGAAGCCAGGGACATGCACATGCCCTTAACTTAAAAGAATCTGGATGTGATGTTATCATTGGTCTTTATGAGGGAAGCAAATCCTGGGCAAAGGCTGAAGCACAGGGATTTGAAGTATTTACAGCAGCAGAGGCAGCTAAGCAGGCTGATATCATCATGATCCTGATCAACGATGAGTTACAGGCTGATATGTACAAGAACGATATCGAACCAAATCTGGAAGAAGGTAACATGCTGATGTTTGCACATGGTTTCAACATTCACTTCGGATGCATCAAACCGCCGAAGAATGTAGATGTTGCAATGATCGCTCCTAAGGCACCTGGACACACTGTAAGAAGCGAGTATCAGGCTGGAAAAGGAACTCCTTGTCTGATCGCTGTTGAGCAGGATTACACAGGAAAAGCATGGGATAAAGCAATGGCTTATGGTCTTGGAATCGGTGGAGCAAGAGCCGGACTTCTTGAGACAAACTTCCGTACAGAGACTGAGACAGACCTTTTTGGTGAGCAGGCAGTTCTCTGCGGTGGTGTATGTGCATTGATGCAGGCTGGTTTTGAAACACTTACAGAAGCAGGATATGATCCGAGAAATGCATACTTCGAATGTATTCATGAGATGAAGCTGATCGTTGACCTGATCTATCAGAGTGGTTTCGAAGGAATGAGATATTCTATCTCTAATACAGCTGAGTATGGTGATTATATCACAGGACCGAAGATCATTACAGAAGATACAAAGAAAGCTATGAAACAGATCCTGACAGATATCCAGGATGGTACATTTGCGAAAGAATTCCTGCTTGATATGTCACCGGCAGGACGTCAGGTACACTTCAAGGCTATGAGAAAACTTGCATCTGAGCATCCGGCAGAGAAGATCGGTAAAGAGATCAGACAGCTGTACAGCTGGAACGGAGAAGATAAGCTGATCAATAACTAATTATCGGCTGAATTGAATATTATAGAAAGATGAAAACAGGACGCAGCCTACGCCGCGTCCTGTTTAGATTATGAAAAAAATCAAGAATGCAAAAAAAACAGCCACTGACGGGATGGCTGTTTCTCATGCAACTCTTTTTTTATTATTAAGCAATTCCGTTAACAGCTTTCGTTAAACGGGAAATCTTTCTTGAGCATGTATTCTTGTGATATACACCCTTGCTTCCTGCCTTGTTGATTTCAACGATTGCAACTTTTAATGCCTCTGCAGCAGCAGCGGCATCCTTGTTAGCTACAGCTGTTTCAACTTTCTTTACGCAAGTTTTTACTTTAGATTTGATTGCTTTGTTTCTAGCAGCTTTTGTTTCGTTTACTAAAATTCTTTTCTTTGCAGATTTAATGTTAGCCAATTTGTCCACCTCCGATATCATATATTTCGATCTTCATCGATTTTCCAGTTCGTTAGAGCCGGACACGGACGTTCTAACGAAATATACGAATCTATTTTAGACCAAGTATTGTGTTCTGTCAATACATATTTCCCAAAATATTGGAAAAAATATAAACCATCAGTTCAGCCATGATAGAGATTAAGTGCGAGCCATGCTTGCATGAGTGAGCATATAATCTCTATTATGGGGTGAGCGCCCGTATATGAGCAAAAAGAGCTGCGAAGCAGCGGAAAAACGTGGAGCGCGTTTTGCGAATGGGCGCGTCTGAACAGATGAGAAGCGGAGGGTAGCTGCGGAGCGGAGAACAATAATGACATCAAGAAAGGAAAACATCATGATTGAAAAATATAGTATTCGAACTGATCTGGCATTAGAACAGAAGGAACGATTTGAATCTGATCACGTGGAAGTCCAGGGAGTTATACTGGAGGAGTCATATAATGAAGAAAAGGAGATCAAGGTCACTACAGTAAAAATCGAAACGGAAAAAGGCGCCAGAATCATGCAGAAGCCGGTTGGTACTTACATTACGATGGAAGTTCCGAACATGGTCGTTCCGGATGAAGATTATCACCGGGAGGTTTCGAAAGAGCTTGCCGGATACCTGGAGACATTTGTGAAAAAGCTTGTCGGGAAAAGAGAAAAGGACTGTTCAGTACTCATAGCAGGCCTGGGAAATCGGAAAGTGACTCCGGATGCACTTGGCCCGTATGTTGTTGATCATCTGAATATTACCAGGCATATTGTACGTGAATATGGAAAATATGCAATCGGAGAGGATGATATCCGTCTGGCAAGTGCTATTGTGCCGGGCGTGATGGCACAGACCGGTATGGAGACGGTTGAGATTATGAAAGGGATTGTGTCAGAGACGAAACCGGATCTGATTATTGCGATAGATGCGCTTGCTGCGCGAAGTTCCAGACGACTGAACCGTACGATTCAGATTGCTGATACAGGGATCCATCCAGGCTCAGGAGTTGGAAACCATAGAAATGCGATTACCAGAGAGTCAGTTGGAGTTCCAGTGATCGCAATAGGTGTTCCCACGGTTGTGGATGCAGTAACGATTGTCAATGATACGATGGAGAATCTGATCGCCGCACTGGAAAGTTCAGAGACGCTGAAAGGAGTGGGTGTAGTAATGCAGGGATATAATGCGGCAGAAAAATATGACCTGATCAGAGAATTGATATCACCGCATCTGAACGGATTATTTGTGACACCAAAGGATATCGATGAGACCGTAAAAAGGATCAGTTATACCATATCAGAATCGTTAAACATTCTTCTTTCCGGAGGGACATGCTCATAATATGCAAAAGTTGCTCATATAGTGATAGAAGAAGGAAAGGCAGAGTGATGATGTGGGTGCAAAGCAAAAACAGAAGTTTGCCAGAATGGCTGTGATCGCTGCTGCCGGTATCGGTGCAGTATACCTGATAGAAAAGAGCCCGAAACCGGCAGAAGAAGAGATTATGGATCATATGAATTATCTTGTGATGGATGTTGCAAAACAGACCTATCTTGCATCATTTGTATATGTTGAGGAAGAAAAAAAGATGTCGTTTCATCAGTGGATTGCCGGAAAATCCATGCAGCTGGTCCCATTGGGGATGTATATAGAGGATAAAAAAGAGATTCTGACGGATATTGAGGATCAGGAAACTTATGAGATGATACTTGCAAAACAGGCAAATGATGAAAATGCCATTGATGAAAACGGAAATCTGATCGGTGAAGACATACAGTCTCAGGAAACCGTTACTTCTTCTGGAACGGCGATCGATACTTCTATGGAGAGATTGTCCGACTATGAATATCTGCTTGGTAATTTTTATACAGTTGACAGCAGTACCATGGCAGATCCGGAACTGATGAATGCAAAGAAGCTTATGGCAAAAGACCTGAAGATCGATTCCTCGTCTGATAGTCCAAAGGTGTTAATCTATCATACACATTCGCAGGAGGCATTTGCTGATTCTGTCGCTGGAGATGTAAATACAACAATCGTTGGAATCGGGAGCTATCTGGCAGAAATACTGAATCAGAAATATGGGATCGAAACCATGCACCATACAGGTGTTTATGATTATGTTGACGGGAAACTGGACAGAAGTAAGGCGTATCAGCTTGCGGAACCAAATATCCAGGCTATTCTCTCAGAAAATCCGAGTATTGAAGTTGTCATTGATCTGCATCGTGATGGAGTTGCAGATACCACACATCTGGTGACACAGATTAACGGAAAACCAACGGCGCAGATCATGTTTTTTAATGGGCTTAGCAGGACGAGAGCAAATGGAGACATCAGTTATCTGGCGAACCCATACATAGAAGATAATCTGGCATTTTCTCTTCAGATGCAGATTGCGGCAACAGATAAGTATCCGGGCTTTACCAGACGTATATTTCTTCGGGCATATCGGTACAATATGCATTTAAAACCGAAGACACTGCTGATTGAGGCCGGAGCTCAGACGAATACAGTGGAAGAGATGAAGAATGCAATGGAGGTTCTTGCTGATACGCTGAGTATTGTGTTGACAAAGTGAATATATCACCTTTTTATCATGATCTGTTTTGCATGGCTTCGGAAGAAAAAAAGAGTTAGTGTAGACGAATACATTTTTTTTGTGCTAATATAATCGCAGCATGGAAAAGTCTGTGAAACAGACGGAAAGCATAGAAAGGATATAGTAGGAATGGCGAAAAAGAATACATATGATGCAGAGAGTATTGCCATCTTGGAGGGACTGGAGGCGGTCAG
Organism: Faecalicatena contorta; assembly: GCF_021531995.1. Taxonomy (GTDB): domain Bacteria; phylum Bacillota; class Clostridia; order Lachnospirales; family Lachnospiraceae; genus Dorea_A; species Dorea_A contorta_A. The sequence continues at coordinate 17,963 of NZ_JAFBIZ010000001.1, read as the reverse complement.
AAAAAGACCGGGAATGTATATAGGAAGTGTGTCAACAAAGGGATTGAATCATCTGATCTATGAAATTGTTGATAATTCTGTGGACGAACATCTGGCCGGATACTGCAGTGAGATCCGGGTGACGCTTGAAAAAGACGGGTCTGCAACGGTAGCGGACAATGGGCGTGGAGTTCCGGTTGATCTTCATGCAACGGGTGTTTCTGCAGAACGAGTTGTATACACGACACTTCATGCGGGCGGTAAGTTTGATGATTCTGCATATAAGACCAGTGGAGGACTCCATGGAGTGGGATCCTCTGTTGTCAATGCACTTTCTGTGTACATGGATGTGGAGATCAGCAGAGATGGCTACGTACATCATGACAGATATGAGAGAGGAAAGCCGGTCATCGAACTGGAAGACGGACTGCTTCCAAAGATTGCAAAAACGAGAAAAACCGGTACGAAGGTAAACTTTCTGCCGGATGATACCATATTTGAAAAGACAAGATTCAAAGCTGAAGAAGTAAAAAGCCGTATGCATGAGACGGCATATCTGAATCCATCTCTTACGATTATATTTGAAGACAGGCGCGGAAGTGAAGTAGAACATATTGTGTACCACGAGCCGGACGGGATTCTGGGATTTATCCGTGAACTGAACAGTAAGAATGAGTCGGTTCATGAGCCGGTATACTTTAAAGGAACAGCAGAAGGTATTGAGGTAGAAGTGGCCTTTCAGTATGTGAATGAATTTCATGAGAATGTTCTTGGATTTTGCAACAATATTTATAACGCGGAAGGCGGAACACATCTGACCGGATTTAAGACTACTTTTACGACGGTCATCAATCAGTATGCCAGAGAATTGGGGATCCTGAAGGAAAAGGATTCTAATTTTACGGGTGCAGATATTCGAAATGGAATGACGGCGATCGTTTCGATCAAGCATCCGGATCCGAGATTTGAAGGGCAGACCAAGACAAAGCTTGACAATCCTGATGCGGCGAAGGCCTGCAGTAAAGTGACAAATGATGAGATTATCCGGTATTTTGACCGTAATCTGGAGACGCTGAAAAAAGTCATCGGATGTGCCGAGAAGGCAGCAAAGATCCGAAAAACAGAAGAACGTGCCAAGACGAATCTCCTGACAAAACAGAAGTATTCTTTTGACAGCAATGGAAAGCTTGCCAACTGTGAGAGCAGAGATGCCAGCAAGTGTGAGATCTTTATTGTTGAGGGAGATTCTGCAGGAGGATCGGCCAAGACTGCACGTGACAGGATGTATCAGGCGATTCTGCCGATTCGGGGAAAGATTCTGAATGTGGAAAAAGCGAGCATTGATAAGGTTCTTGCAAATGCAGAGATCAAGACAATGATCAATGCGTTTGGCTGTGGATTCTCGGAAGGATACGGCAATGATTTTGATATAAAAAAGCTTCGTTATGACAAGATTATTATCATGGCGGATGCCGACGTGGACGGAGCACATATTTCAACGCTGCTTCTTACTCTGTTTTATCGATTTATGCCGGAACTGATCTATGAGGGTCACGTATATATTGCGATGCCTCCTCTATATAAAGCTATGCCCAAAAAAGGGGAAGAAGAATATCTGTACGACGATAAGGCACTGGAACGATATCGCAAGACACATGAGGGGCCATTTACACTTCAGAGGTACAAAGGTCTTGGAGAAATGGATGCTGAACAGCTGTGGGAGACTACTCTGAATCCGGAGAGTCGAATGCTGAAGCTGGTTGAGATCGAGGATGCAAGAATGGCATCCAGTGTGACAGAGATGCTGATGGGTTCTGAGGTGCCGCCAAGAAGAACATTCATCTTTGAAAATGCTACAGAAGCGGAGCTTGATATTTAAAAAGGAAAATATGTATAGAAAAGTGTTGGAGAAGTGTAGGAGATAAAAAATGCAGGATTCACAGATAATCAGAACGGAATATTCTGATGTAATGAAAAAATCATATATAGATTATGCGATGAGTGTCATCGTTTCCCGTGCTCTGCCGGATGTCAGAGACGGATTAAAGCCGGTGCAGAGGCGTACGCTTTATGATATGTACGAGCTTGGAATCCGGTATGATAAGCCGTACCGGAAATGTGCCCGTATCGTCGGAGACACCATGGGTAAATACCATCCGCATGGGGACAGTTCTATCTATGAAGCGCTGGTTGTCATGGCGCAGGATTTTAAAAAGGGCAGAGTACTGGTCGACGGTCATGGCAACTTTGGATCCATCGAGGGAGACGGAGCCGCAGCTATGCGTTATACAGAAGCGCGTCTTGCAAAGATCACACAGGAAGCGTATCTGGCAGATCTGGATAAAGATATCGTTGATTTTGTTCCGAACTTTGATGAGACCGAAAAAGAACCACAGGTGCTTCCGGTTCGTATTCCGAACCTGCTGATAAACGGAGCGGAGGGAATTGCGGTTGGTATGGCGACCAGTATTCCGACGCACAATCTGGGAGAAGTGATCGATGGCGTTAAGGCATATATGAAAAATGACGAGATCAGCACCAGGCAGTTGATGAAGTACATCAAGGGACCAGATTTTCCGACCGGCGGGATCGTTGTGAACAAGGATGATCTTTTGCAGATCTATGAGACAGGAACCGGAAAGATCAAGATTCGTGGAAAAGTAGAGGTTGAAGAGGTGAAAGGCGGTAAAAAGCGCCTGATCATTACAGAGATCCCATACACGATGATCGGAGCCGGGATCGGCAAGTTCCTGAATGATGTCTGCGCTCTGGTAGAAACTAAGAAAACGACAGACATTGTAGATATCTCCAATCAGTCTTCCAAAGAAGGAATCCGAATTGTCATTGAACTGAAAAAAGGAGCAGATGTAGAGAATCTGAAGAATATGCTTTATAAAAAGACGCGTCTGGAAGATACATTCGGAGTAAATATGCTTGCAGTAGCAGATGGAAGACCTGAAACAATGGGGCTTAAGCGGATCATTGAACATCACGTGGATTTTCAGTTCGAGATGACAACCAGAAAGTATCAGACACTTCTGAAAAAAGAGCAGGATAAAAAAGAGATCCAGGAGGGTCTGATCAAAGCATGTGATGTCATAGATCTGATTATTGAAATACTGCGCGGAAGTCAGAACATCAAAGATGCAAAAGCATGTCTGACCAAAGGGCTTACAGAGAATATCAAGTTTAAATCCAGCATTTCCAAAAAGATGGCTTCCATGCTCCGATTTACAGAGAGACAGGCAACTGCGATTCTTGAAATGCGTCTGTATAAGCTGATCGGTCTGGAGATCGAGGCTCTGATGAAGGAACATGAAGAGACTCTGAAAAACATTGTAAAATTCGAGGACATCCTGAATCACTATGACTCCATGGCGAATGTGATCATAGAAGATCTGGATAAAATAAAGAAGGAATATGCGACAAAGCGCCGGACAGTCGTTGAAAATGTCGAAGAAGCGGTGTATGAGGAAAAGAAGGTCGAGGAACAGGAAGTGATCTTCCTGATGGATCGATTCGGATATGCAAAAACGGTGGATATCAGTACCTATGAGAGAAACAAAGATGCGGCTGATCAGGAAAATAAATATATATTCAGCTGTATGAATACCGGGAAGATCTGTCTTTTTACCAATACCGGAAAGATGCATCAGATCAAGGTTATGGATCTCCCGTATGGGAAGTTCCGTGATAAAGGACTTCCGATTGACAATGTGAGCAATTATGACAGCACCCAGGAGGAGATTGTATATTTGTGTGACGCGGAACAGATGCGTTATGCGAAGATCTTTTTTGCTACAAAGCAGGGAATGATCAAAAAAGTCGAGGGAACAGAGTTCCAGGTTGCAAAGCGAACAATAGCAGCAACGAAACTTCAGCCGGAGGATGAACTTGTCAGTGTTCAGGTCATTACGGATAATCAGCAGATCGTATTACAGACCAAAGATGGATATTTTCTTCGCTTTTCGGCAGAAGAGGTGACGGATAAGAAAAAAGGAGCTGTCGGAGTACGCGGAATCCGTCTGAAAAAGAATGATGAACTGGAACAGGCATATCTGTTTGAGGAAGGAACAGAGTGCAGAATCACATATAATGAAAAAGAAGTAACCCTGAATCGGTTGAAGCTTGCAAAGCGGGATGGAAATGGGACGAAATACAGAGGATAAACAATATGATACAGAATATCGAACCACATGAATATAGAAATGAATACCGGCCACAGCCGCCGGAAGATGACAGTATACTGTTATATTATGAAGGAAGAAGAATACTGATCAGAACAGAAGATGATGAGATTGCCTTTCTGACGTTTGGTGAGGCCAAAAAATACAGTAGTGAGATCTGGAAGAATTATACGTATCTGTTTTCCATCGACGGTCAGAGATACTATCTGGCGAATGGAATTGATCCGGATAATTTTCCGGAATATCACCTGGAAGATAAGCAGTATTTTCGAAGTGCCAGACCCAAATATCGGCAGTTTGCAGCTTTAACAGGATGGCAGCTCTATCGCTGGTATCAGTCACGGCGCTACTGTGGCCGATGTGGAGAGCTTATGATTCAGGATGAAAAGGAGCGTATGATGCGTTGTCCGCAGTGTGGACTGATGGAATTTCCGAAGATCTGTCCGGCAGTCATTATCGGGCTGACACATGGCAATAAGATTCTGATGTCAAAATATGCCGGAAGAGAATATAAAAAGTATGCACTTCTTGCAGGATTTAATGAAATCGGGGAGTCGATTGAGGAGACCGTTCGCAGAGAAGTTATGGAGGAAGTTGGTCTGAAAGTAAAAAATATCCGATACTATAAAAGTCAGCCGTGGTCATTTACAGATACACTGCTGCTTGGATTTTTCTGCGAATTAGACGGAGATGATTCTATTACGCTGGATCAGGATGAGCTTGCTCTGGCGGAATGGTTTGAACGGGAGAAGATGCCGGTAAAGGAAGAAGACTTAAGCCTTACAAATGAAATGATGATGGCATTTAAAAACGGAGACGTATAGGAGATAAGATAGATTTTGCAAAAAAAGAGATTTCTTGAAGAAACGCTTGATTTTCAGGATATGAAGTGCTATACTTATTTCTAGTAACATAAGTCAATCGGCAGAAGAGTGAACGCAAAGTTCACTCTTCTTTGTTTGATAAGGAGGAATTTTACATTGTCAAAAAGAGAAGTTTACGAACAGAAAACAGAAGAGATTTTGCAGCCGATCGTGGAAGAACATGGATTTGAACTGGTGGATGTGGAATATGTAAAAGAAGGAAGCAACTGGTATCTGCGTGCATATATCGATAAGCCGGGCGGAATTACGGTAAATGACTGTGAGACGGTGAGCAGAAAACTTTCAGATATTCTGGATGAAAAGGATTATATTGATGATGCATATATTCTGGAAGTCAGTTCCCCGGGGCTTGGAAGACCACTGAAAAAGGAGAAAGACTTTAAGCGGAGTCTTGGCGAAGAGGTTGAGATCCGCACTTATCGAATGATTGAAAAACAGAAAGAATTTACCGGTATTCTCAGAGCTTATGATGAAACGACAGTAACGATAGAGATGGAAAACGGAACAGAAAAGACATTTGAAAAAGGCAATATTGCTTTAATTCGACTGGCTTTTGATTTTTAAGGATCAGATAAAGGAGGAAATATCATGAATACAGAATTATTAGAAGCATTGAATATCCTGGAGAAAGAGAAAGACATCAGCAAAGAGACTCTGCTGGATGCAATTGAAAATTCTCTTATGAATGCATGTAAGAATCATTTTGGAAAGACGGACAATATCAAACTGATCATGGACAGAGAAACCTGTGATTATCAGCTGTATGCAGAAAAAACGGTCGTAGAAGAAGTGGAAGATAAGCTGGAACAGATCAGCCTGGAAGCTGCAAAGCAGATTGACAGTAAATATGAGGTTGGTGATGTGGTTCATGTTCCGATCGAATCCAAAGCGTTCGGACGTATCGCAACACAGAATGCGAAAAACCTGATTCTTCAGAAAATTCGTGAAGAAGAACGAAAAGTCGTATATGATCAGTATTTTGAAAAAGAGAAAGATATTGTTACAGGTGTTGTACAGCGTTATGTTGGGAAAAATATCAGCGTTAACCTTGGCAAGGCAGATGCAATGCTGACAGAGAATGAGCAGGTGAAAGGCGAGGTGTTCAAACCGACAGACCGTATCAAACTGTATATTGTAGAAGTAAAGAACACAACAAAAGGACCGAAGATCCTGGTATCACGTACACATCCGGAACTGGTAAAACGTCTGTTTGAATCAGAGGTAACGGAAGTGAAGGATGGTATCGTAGAGATCAAGAGTATTGCCAGAGAAGCAGGAAGCAGAACCAAGATTGCAGTGTGGTCCAATGATCCGGATGTAGATCCGGTGGGTGCATGCGTAGGTATGAACGGAGCCAGAGTGAATGCTATCGTCAATGAACTTCATGAAGAAAAGATTGATATCATTAACTGGAGCGATAATCCGGCAATCTTTATTGAAAATGCTCTGAGTCCGGCAAAAGTCATCTCTGTAATGGCAGATCCGGATGAAAAGACTGCAAGTGTAATCGTTCCGGATTATCAGTTGTCACTGGCAATTGGCAAAGAAGGACAGAATGCAAGACTGGCAGCAAGACTTACCGGATATAAGATCGATATTAAGAGTGAGACACAGGCGATTGAATCTGGTGAACTTCCGGAAAACTATATGGAACTGAGTGAAGGTGTTTATGAAGAGGAATATGAAGAGCCTTACGAGGAAGAATATACAGAAGAAGATCCGGAGATCGAATTTGAAGAAGTAGATGATATAGAGGAATAGGTGAAGTGCGTGGGTGCAAATAAGAAACTGCCTATGCGTAAATGCGTAGGCTGCCAGGAAATGAAGAGTAAAAAAGAGATGATTCGTGTCATTCATACTTCACAGGGAGAATTCCTTCTGGATGCAACCGGAAGAAAGAATGGAAGAGGAGCTTACCTTTGCCCGTCAAAAGAATGCCTGGAAAAAGCAGTGAAAAACAAAGGTCTGGAGCGTTCTTTTAAGCAGGCAATTCCGAAAGAAGTGTATGAAGCATTGGAAAAGGAGTTGGAGTCACTTGAGTCAGAATAGAGTTTTGTCACTCATCAGTCTGGCAACGAAAGCGGGTAAAACCGTAAGCGGCGAGTTCTGTACGGAAAAAGAAGTTAAGACAGGAAGGGCAGTACTTGTGATTGTTGCAGATGATGCTTCTGATAATACAAAGAAAAAATTTAAAAATATGTGTGACTTTTACCGGGTGCCGATTTATTTTTATAAAGATAAAGATACCCTGGGGCATGCAATGGGAAAAGAATTTCGTGCTTCTCTCGCCATTTTGGATGAGGGATTTGCAAAAGGGATCAGGAAGTATATGGACACAGAAGATAATACAATTGCATAGAGGAGGCAGACAATATGTCAAAAATCAAAGTATATGAATTAGCGAAGGAATTGGGGGTTTCCAATAAGGAAATCGTTGATTTCCTGAAAAGTAAAAACATAGAAGTACGAACACATATGAGTGCAGTAGAGGAAGCAGATGCAGAAGCAGTCAGAAAGGCTTTTCCGAAGGGTGAAAAGAGTGTAGAGAAGACAGAGGCGGAAGCTCCGAAGAAGAAGAATATTGTACATGTGTTCCGTCCGCAGAACACACAAAACGGTGGTAAGCAGGGAAGAAGACCTGGTGGAAACAGACAGAATCCGTCACAGGGCAGACCATTACAGGTGAATAACGGACGTCCGGCAAAGAAACCGGCAGCCGGGGCATCTGCAGAGAAGCCTCAGACTGAGAAACGTTTGGAAAAACCACAGCAGAAGCCGGCTGAAAAGCCACAGGAGCAGGTAAAACGTCCGGTGGTACAGCCACAGGAGAAGCCGGAGGCAGAAAAGCGTCCGGAAAAACCGGTAGAAAAAGTGCAGGAGAAGCAGACGGTTTCCAATGAAAAAAATCAGGCTCCGAGACGTCAGGAAAAAAGTGAAAGAACTTTTGACAGACGATCAGACAGCCGTGATACAAGACCGGTACGTGACGGAAGAGACGGCCGTGACAGCCGTGATAGCAGAGAAACTCGCGAAAACAGAGAAAATCGTGATAACAGAGACGCCCGTGACAACAGAGGCGGACAGAGATTTCAGCGTGGAGATCGTCCACAGAACGGACGTCAGGAGCGATTTGGTACAGATCGTGACGGAAGAGACGGCCGTGACAGCCGTGACGGAAGAGACGGCCGTGACGGAAGAGACAGAAATCAGGGACGTAAGCAGGGAGAAAGATCAGACAGACGCGGCAGTGACAGAAGAAATAATTCCAGTATTCCGGCACCTGCAATCGAAGGTCAGAAGCCACAGAGGAGCAAGGGAAAGGGTAAGGACGATTATAAGAAAAGAGACTATCGTCATGGAGATGACGAGGACGGCATGATGAAGGGCAAAAAGAAAAATGAGCCGAAACAGCAGCTTCAGAAGCCGCAGCAGAAAGCTCAGAAGGTGGAAGAAGAAGTAAAATCCATCGTAATTCCGGAAGTTCTTACAATTAAAGATCTGGCTGATAAAATGAAGATCGTTCCTTCTGTCATTGTAAAGAAATTGTTTATGCAGGGTAAGATTGTAACCGTTAACCAGGAAATTGATTACGAAACTGCAGAAGAGATCGCACTGGAGTTCGATGTTCTCTGTGAGAAGGAAGAGGTTGTAGATGTAATCGAGGAACTTCTCAGGGAAGATGAAGAGGACGAAAAGAAGATGAAAAAACGTCCGCCGGTTGTATGTGTTATGGGTCACGTTGACCATGGTAAGACATCTCTTCTGGATGCAATCCGTCATACCAATGTGATTGACAAAGAAGCGGGAGGAATCACACAGCACATCGGTGCATATGTTGTAGAGATCAACGGGGAGAAGATCACATTCCTCGACACACCGGGACATGAGGCATTTACGGCAATGCGTATGCGTGGAGCAAGTTCTACGGATATTGCGATCTTGGTCGTTGCTGCAGACGATGGTGTGATGCCGCAGACCGTAGAAGCAATCAACCATGCAAAAGCCGCAGGTGTTGAGATTATTGTTGCGGTAAATAAGATTGATAAGCCAAGTGCAAATATCGAACGTGTGAAACAGGAACTGACAGAATATGAACTGATTCCGGAAGACTGGGGTGGAAGCACCATCTTTGTACCGGTATCTGCCAAGACTGGAGAAGGACTGGAAGATCTGATGGAGATGATCGTTCTGACGGCTGAAGTGATGGAACTTAAGGCAAATCCGAATCGTCGTGCAAGAGGTCTGGTTCTGGAAGCAAAACTGGATAAAGGAAGAGGTTCCGTGGCAAATATTCTGGTGCAGAAGGGAACTTTGAGAGTTGGGGATTCTATTGCTGCCGGCTCTGCACATGGTAAAGTAAGAGCCATGATGGATGATAAGGGTAAGCGTGTAAAAGAGGCAGGTCCTTCTACTCCGGTAGAAATTCTGGGACTCAATGACGTTCCGAATGCAGGAGAAGTATTTGTCGGATGTGCTAACGATAAAGAAGCAAGAAGCTTTGCAGATACATTTATCTCTCAGAGTAAAGTAAAACTTCTGGAAGATACGAAGTCCAAGTTGTCTCTGGATGATCTCTTTACACAGATTCAGGAAGGTAATCTGAAAGAACTTGGCATTGTAGTCAAAGCGGATGTTCAGGGATCTGTGGAAGCAATTAAGCAGAGTCTTCTGAAGCTTTCCAATGATGAAGTTGTGGTGAAGATTATTCATGGAGGTGTAGGTGCAATCAATGAATCCGATGTCAGCCTGGCATCTGCGTCAAATGCAATCATCATTGGATTTAATGTCCGTCCGGATGTAACTGCAAAGGAGACTGCAGACAGAGAAGGTGTAGATATCCGTCTGTATCGCGTCATTTATAATGCGATCGAGGATGTGGAGGCTGCTATGAAGGGTATGCTGGATCCTGTATTTGAAGAGAAGGTACTGGGTCATGCGGAAGTGCGTCAGACATTCAAGGCTTCCGGTGTCGGAACGATTGCCGGTTCTTATGTGCTTGATGGAACATTTGAAAGAGACTGTTCTGTACGTCTGACTCGTGACGGAATCGTAATCTTTGAAGGACCGCTGGCATCTCTGAGACGTTTTAAAGATGACGTAAAAGAAGTGAGAGCCGGATATGAGTGTGGATTCGTATTTGCCAACTTTAATGATGTGAAGGAAGGCGACCTTGTAGAAGCATTTAAGATGGTCGAGATTCCAAGATAATTCAGGGAGTAATATATGAGAAAAAGAAGTATAAAGAATACCCGGGTAAACACAGAAGTTCAGAGAGAACTCAGCAACATTATCCGTGGCGGGATCAAAGACCCGCGTGTTGCACCATGGACTTCTGTGGTAACCGCTGAGGTTGCCCCGGATCTGAAAACATGTAAGGCATACATCAGTGTGCTGGGAGACGAACATGAGCAGGAACAGACAATCCTGGGACTGCAGAGTGCGGAAGGATATATCCGCCGGGAACTGGCAAGAACATTGAATCTCCGGAATACACCGGAGATCCGGTTCGTGCTGGATCAGTCGATTGAATATGGCGTTAATATGTCGAAAAAGATCGAAGAAGTAACCAGAGGCTTGAAAACGGAAGGTGATGATACCGATGAATATTCTGAATAAGATGTTAATGGATGCCGGTTCTGTTGCAATCGGCGGCCATGCTCGTCCGGATGGTGACTGTGTGGGTTCATGTCTTGGGCTGTATCAGTATATCCGCGAGAACTGTAAAGACAAAAGAGTAGATGTTTATCTGGAAGAGATTCCGGAATCCTTTCAGTTCATAGAAGTTGCAAAAGAGATTCGGCACGAGATACCAGAAGAGCAGACGGTTTATGATCTGTTTATCTGTCTGGATTGCGGTGACAAGGACAGACTGGAATTTTCTGTACCACTGTTTGATGCTGCAAAACATACGCTTTGCGTGGATCATCATATCAGTAACAAAGGATTTGCTGAGGAGAATTATGTAGTTCCGGATGCCAGTTCCACTTCTGAACTTATCTGCAGACTGCTGGAAGAGGATAAAATTTCTCTTGAGACAGCTTCTTCTTTGTATCTGGGAATTGTACATGATACAGGCGTATTTCAGTATTCCTGTACGAGTCCGGATACGATGCGGATAGCTGCAGGGCTTCTGGAAAAAGGGGTGGATGGTCCGAGAATCATACAGGATACATTTTATGAGAAGACATATGCACAAAACCAGATCCTAGGGAGAGCGCTCCTGGAAAGTATTGTGTTTATGGACGGAGCATGTATCGCTTCTTATGTAAAAAATAATGTTATGGAATTCTATGGAGTGACGCCCAAGGATCTGGAGGGGATTGTAAGCCAGCTTCGGGTGACAAAGGGCGTTGAAGTGGCCATTTTCATGTATGAGCAGAAAACGAATATCTATAAAGTGAGTCTCCGGTCAAAAGATAAGATAGATGTAAGCCGTATTGCGCAATATTTTGGCGGAGGAGGTCACCGGAAAGCTGCAGGCTTTACTATGCACGGATCACCTCATGACGTACTGAATAATCTGTCTGAGCAGATTGAACTGCAGATGAGGAAGACAGTAGAGTAACAGGAGTGTTATATGATACATGGGATATTAAATGTGTACAAGGAAAAAGGCTATACATCTCACGATGTGGTAGCAAAGCTTCGGGGAATTACAGGTCAGAAGAAGATCGGACATACGGGTACACTGGATCCGGATGCTGTGGGAGTACTTCCGGTCTGCCTCGGGAAAGCTACCAAGCTGTGTGATCTTTTGACAGATAAAGATAAGACCTATGAGACGGTTCTTCTTCTGGGTCAGTCTACAGATACACAGGATATCAGCGGACAGATTCTTGAAACGAATGATACGAAAGATCTGAGTGAAGAGATGGTATTCGCGGCCATAAATAGTTTTGCCGGAGAATATGAACAGGTTCCGCCGATGTATTCCGCTTTGAAGGTAGGAGGAAAAAAACTGTACGAACTTGCCCGCGAAGGGAAAGTGGTAGAGCGCAAATCCCGAAAAGTGATCATTCATGAGATAGAGATACTCGAGATACAGATCCCGAGAGTGAAAATGCGGGTGTCCTGTTCGAAAGGAACGTATATCCGTACTCTGTGCCATGATATAGGTGAAAAACTGGGATGCGGAGGCTGCATGGAAGAACTGACACGTACACGGGTAAGCCACTTTGAAATCGGAGAAAGTCTGACCCTGGATGAGATTGCCAGGAAGAAGCAGGAAGGCCGGTTAATGGATGTGATTACTCCGATTGACAGTATGTTTCTGCAATATCGTAAGCTTATCGTCAGAAAATCCTGGGATTTTCTGGCAAAGAATGGAAATTCCCTGCCATGCAGTGCGGTATACGGGGAGAATGGGAAGACTCCTCAGCCGGAATGTGACGGCGAATGTATCAGATTATATGATGAGCAGGAACATTTTATAGGGCTTTATAACTGGCAGGAGGAAAAGAAAGAATATCGGATTGTAAAGATGTTCTTTTGTGAGGAATAATTACGATTAGAGGGACAAACATGCAATATATCAGTTGGCTGTCACATTATCATGATGACAGAAAAACGGCGGTTACCTTCGGGAAATTTGATGGTCTGCACAGAGGACATCAGATTCTGGTAGATAAGGTACGCGAATTAAGTGAAAAGGAAGGTATCTGCAGCGTTGTATGCTCCTTTGACATGCATCCTTTGTGGGAGGGAAAAGGGATTTTCCCACAGGTGCTTATGACGGGGGAGGAACGCAAGGTGCATCTGAATGGAAAAGTGGATTATCTGGTAGAGTGTCCCTTTACGCAGAATTTTCGGCAGATGCATGCGGAAGATTTTATTCAGAACATTATAAAACAGCTTTTTCATGCAAAATATGTTGTGGTAGGAACTGATTTTCAGTTTGGATATGAAAAGCATGGAGATGTTCACATGTTGTCAAAGTATGCGAAGATCTTCGGATATGAACTGTTTGTGATGGAAAAAGAACGATATCATGACAGGATCATCAGCAGTACTTATATCAAGGAGGTCCTGAAGCAGGGAGACATGGAACTTGTCCGGAAACTTCTGGGATATCATTATAGTGTAAGCGGAAGAGTGGAGCATGGAAGGAAGCTTGGAAGAACGCTTGGTTTTCCGACATTGAATGTGTCATGGCCGTCGGATAAGATCGTTCCACCTTACGGAGTGTATCTGTGTTATATATGGATGGATGGGCGGAGATATCAGGGCATATCAAATGTAGGCGTGAATCCGACCGTGAGTGATCAGAACAGAGTGCTGACAGAAAGTTTTCTGTTTGATTTTCATGGAGATGCTTATGGAAAAGAAGTCACTGTTGAATTATTGAAGTTTTGCAGGTCGGAACGTAAGTTTGACACTGTGGACGAGCTGAAAAGCTGTATTGACAGAGATATAGAATCTGGGAAACATTTTTTCACATTTGAGAAATAAAGGAGAATACGAATGGGGATCACAACAATTTTTCTGCTGTTTGGAGGACTGGGTTTCTTCCTCTATGGAATGAAAATGATGAGCGAAGGTCTGGAAAAAGCAGCTGGCGCCAAGATGAGGAGTATCCTGGAGTTTTTTACAAAGAACAGATTTATAGGAATGGTAGTAGGAATCGTTTTTACTGCGATTATTCAGTCATCTAATGCGACTACGGTAATGGTGGTCAGTTTTGTTAACTCAGGACTCATGAATCTGATGCAGGCGTCAGGCGTTATTCTGGGTGCCAATATCGGTACGACAATAACCGGACAACTGATTGCTTTCAATCTGTCAGACATTGCACCATTGATAGTTATCATCGGTGTCATTATGGTAATGTTCTGTAAAAAGCAGAGTATCAAAAAAATCGGAGAAGTTATTCTGGGATTTGGTATTCTGTTCATGGGACTCAGTATTATGTCAGACAGCATGACGGCTGTAAAAAATTCACCGGAGATCCTGAATTTTCTCGCATCCCTGACGAATCCGTTTGCAGCGATCCTGGTAGGCTTTCTGATTACGGCAGTGCTGCAGAGCTCTTCTGCAACGGTAGGTATTATCCTGCTGATGGTGTCTCAGGGACTTTTGGAGTTTACGATATGTCCGTTTATGATTCTGGGCTGTAATATCGGTTCCTGTGTGTCAGCCCTGGTAGCGAGTCTCAGCGGAAAGAAGGATGCAAAGCGTGCAGCGCTGATTCATTTCCTGTTTAACCTGATTGGTTCAACAATCTTCTTCTGTATCCTGCTTGTTGCGATCAAACCATTTACAAATATGATTCTATACATATCCGGAGGCAGTCTGGCGCGTTCGGTTGCAAATGTTCATACGCTTATGAAGGTGCTTGAGGTGGCTATGATGTTCCCGTTCATGGGATGGATCGTGAAAGCAACCTATAAGATCGTGCCGGGGAAAGATGCAACGGCAGATGACGAATATGAGCTTCTTTATATCGGAGAGGGTTCCATGATGTCATCCACTACGGCTGTACGTGATGTAATACGCGAGATCGAACATATGGGAAAAGTTGCGATACAGAATCTGAAAACAGGTATGGAAGCGCTTTGTATGCTGGATGAAGAAAAGATGCGGGAAGTATACCAGAGGGAGAAATATGTGGATTTCCTGAACCGGAAGATTACCGATTATCTGGTCCGGGTCAATGAGATGGATCTGCCGATTGCGGATGCAGGACTGATTGGAGCTCTTTTCCATGTGGTAAATGATATCGAACGTATCGGTGATCATGCAGAGAACCTTGCAGATTCTGCAAAAATGAGAGTGGAAGAGGATGTTGAACTGAGCGACAAAGCCAAGAAACAGCTTCAGGATATGATGGATAAGGTTGTGACAATCCTGGAGTATTCACTGGATATGTTTACTAATGACAACCATGAACATATGCGTGAAATCTTAAATTTGGAAGATGAAATCGATGCAGAGGAAAAGAGACTTCAGAAAGCGCATGTGAAGCGTCTGACCAAGAATAAATGTACACCGGAAGCGGGAATGATATTCTCAGATACAGTATCCGGACTCGAACGTGTTGCCGATCATGCAACAAATATCGCATTTGCAATTCTGGAGCCGGACGGAAATGATCCGGAAGAAGAGGAAGAAGAATAATTGTAAATTTTTGCTTTACTTTATGTCTTCTGTATGATATACTTAACAAATGGTAAAAGCCGGTGTTCGGTAACTGGATACTCCAACCATTACTTAATATCAGGCGTTAAAGATTAGATTTTTAGGAGGATGTAACAATGATTTCAAAAGAACAGAAAGAACAGATTGTAGCTCAGTATGGAAGAACAGCCGGAGACACAGGTTCACCGGAAGTACAGATTGCAATTCTGACAGCAAGAATCAATGACCTGACAGAGCACTTCAAGAACAATCCGAAGGATCATCATTCAAGAAGAGGACTTCTGAAGATGGTTGGTCAGAGAAGAGGACTTCTTGCATATCTTAAGAAGACAGATATTGAAAGATATCGTACACTGATCGAAAAACTTGGATTGAGAAAATAATATCAGCTATTTTGGGACGTTCGGAAGGACGTCCCATTTTTTGGACTCAAATCAAATCAGATATTTTAAAATATGGTGGCATATTTCTGAGAACTATGGTATAATAATTAAGATTGTGAATTGATATAGTTTATCCGAGACCACTGAAAAGTGTATTTGCAGAAAAGTATATTTTTCAGTAGTTTCGGGAAAATTCGGTTCACAGAAGATTTCATAAAAGGAGAATAATATGTATAAGAAGTTTGAAATGGAATTAGCCGGAAGAACTCTGAGAGTTGATGTCGACAGAGTAGCGAAACAGGCGAACGGTGCAGTTCTGATGCACTATGGTGATACTACAGTCCTTTGTACGGCAACTGCATCAGAGAAGCCAAGAGAAGGTGTTGATTTCTTCCCACTTAGTGTTGAGTATAATGAAAGATTATATGCTGTTGGAAAGATTCCGGGAGGATTTAATAAGAGAGAAGGAAAAGCAACGGAGAATGCAATCCTTACCTGTCGTGTGATTGATCGCCCGATGAGACCTCTGTTCCCAAAGGATTATCGTAACGATGTAACACTGGAGAATCTGGTTCTGTCTGTAGATCAGGACTGTTCACCGGAACTTACGGCGATGCTTGGAGCGGCAATTGCTACGACAATATCTGATATTCCGTTTGATGGACCGATCTCTACAACTCAGGTAGGACTGGTTGACGGAGAGTTTGTATTTAACCCTACTGCAGCGCAGAAGGAAGTATCCGATCTTGCTCTGACGGTTGCATCAACAAAAGAAAAAGTAATCATGATTGAAGCAGGAGCCAATGAGGTTCCGGAACAGACAATGATAGATGCAATCTTTGCAGCACATGAAGTGAACCAGCAGGTGATCGCATTTATCGATACGATCGTTGCAGAATGTGGAAAGCCGAAGCATGCATATGAGAGCTGTGCAGTTCCGGAAGAGTTATTCGCTGCAATCAGAGAGATTGTAACACCGGCTGAGATGGAAGAAGCTGTGTTCACAGATGATAAACAGACAAGAGAAGAGAATATTCGTGTGATCACTGCAAAACTGGAAGAGGCATTTGCTGAAAATGAAGAATGGCTTGCAGTTCTTCCGGATGCTATATATCAGTATCAGAAAAAGACGGTTCGCAAGATGATCTTAAAGGATCACAAGCGTCCGGATGGCAGAGAGATCGATCAGATCAGACCGCTGGCTGCAGAGATTGATCTGATTCCGAGAGTGCATGGTTCCGCAATGTTTACACGTGGACAGACACAAATCTGTAATATTACAACACTTGCACCTCTTGCTGAGGCACAGAGACTCGATGGTCTGGATGAATCTGAAACCACTAAGAGATACATGCATCATTACAATTTCCCGTCTTACTCTGTAGGTGAGACAAGACCTTCCAGAGGACCGGGACGTCGTGAGATCGGACATGGAGCGCTTGCTGAGCGTGCACTGATTCCGGTACTGCCGGATGAGACAGAGTTCCCATATGCGATCCGTACCGTATCTGAGACATTTGAATCCAATGGATCCACTTCACAGGCAAGTGTATGTGCATCTTCTATGTCATTGATGGCTGCAGGTGTTCCGATCAAATCTGCAGTTGCAGGTATTTCCTGTGGTTTGGTAACGGGAGATACCGATGAGGATTATCTTGTACTGACAGATATTCAGGGCCTGGAAGACTTCTTCGGAGATATGGACTTCAAGGTTGCAGGAACGCATAAGGGTATCACAGCAATTCAGATGGACATCAAAATTCATGGATTGACAAGACCGATCATTGAAGAAGCAATCGCAAAGACTAGAAAAGCAAGACTCTACATCATTGATGAGGTAATGTCCAAAGCAATCGCAGAACCAAGACCGGAAGTAGGACCGTATGCACCGAAGATTATCCAGATGCAGATCGATCCACAGAAGATTGGTGATGTAGTGGGACAGCGAGGAAAGACAATCAATGCAATCATTGACCAGACAGGCGTTAAGATTGATATTACAGATGATGGCTCTGTGTCCATCTGCGGAACAGATGCAGAGAGCATGGATAAGGCACGCAAGCTGATCTATATCATTGTTACAGACTTTGAAGCTGGACAGGTTCTGGAAGGAAAAGTGGTCAGCATCAAAGAATTTGGTGCATTCGTAGAATTTGCACCTGGAAAAGAAGGAATGGTACACATTTCCAAGATTTCAAAAGAAAGAATCAATCGAGTAGAGGATGTGCTGACACTCGGAGATGTAGTAAAGGTGGTCTGCCTTGGAAAAGACAAGATGGGAAGAATGTCCTTCAGCATGAAAGATGTAGCTGAATAAAAGTGTAAAATTAGCACATGGCATTTGATGATGAAAGCATCAGATGTCATGTGCTTTTTTTTGGTATAAGTATACGTAT
>NZ_JAFBIZ010000019.1 GCF_021531995.1 Faecalicatena contorta | reverse complement strand
CTATAATAAAACGTAATTTAAATAACAGAAAAAAAACCGTAAAAAAGGCGTATAAAAAGGAGCTTTTATAAAAATGAGTGAACGAAATCTTACGTTACTGACGGATCTGTATGAACTTACAATGATGCAGGGGTATTATGAAAAGGGCCAGAATGAAAAGGTCATCTTCGACGTATTCTTCCGCCAAAACCCGTGCAACAATGGTTATTCCGTCTGTGCAGGACTCGAACAGGTAATTGAATATATCAAGAATCTGAATTTCTCCTATGAAGATGTCGATTATCTGAGAAGCCTTGGAATCTTTAAAGATGATTTTCTTCATTATCTCAGCGGCTTTCATTTTAGCGGAGATATCTATGCAATTCCGGAGGGTACAGTTGTATTTCCAAAAGAACCGCTTCTTAAGGTGATTGCACCGATTATGGAAGCACAATTAGTAGAAACTGCGATTTTGAACATCATCAACCATCAGTCTCTGATTGCGACCAAGACTTCCCGTATCGTATTTGCCGCCAATGGTGACGGTATCATGGAATTCGGTCTGCGAAGAGCCCAGGGACCGGATGCGGGTCTGTATGGCGCGCGTGCAGCTATGATCGGCGGATGTGTCGGTACCTCCAACGTGCTTGCAGGTCAGATGTTTGATGTTCCTGTGATGGGAACCCATGCCCACAGCTGGATTATGAGTTTTCCAGATGAATATACTGCTTTTAAGACCTATGCAGAAATGTATCCGGACAACTGCACTTTGCTGGTCGACACCTACGACACATTAAAATCCGGCGTACCAAATGCCATCCGCGTATTCCAGGAATACAAAGATTCCGGAAAGAAATTCCAGAAATACGGAATTCGTCTTGACAGCGGTGACCTTGCTTATCTGTCCAAGGAAGCCCGAAAGATGCTGGATGCAGCCGGATTTACAGATGCTTCCATCTGTGCCTCCAATGATCTGGATGAATATCTTCTTCATGACCTTAAGATGCAGGGAGCTGCTATCAACTCCTGGGGTGTTGGCACTAACCTGATCACATCCAAGGACTGCCCTTCTTTCGGAGGCGTCTACAAACTTGCCGCCATCCAGAATGAAACAGGCGAATTTGTACCAAAGATCAAGATTTCTGAAAACACAGAAAAGATAACCAATCCGGGAAATAAAACTATTTTCCGAATCTACGATAAGGCAACCGGAAAAGTGAAAGCTGACCTGATCTGCTTTGCAGATGAGACCTTTGACACCAGAGAGGATATGTTGTTATTCGATCCTCTGGAAACCTGGAAAAAGACAAAGCTTCCGGGCGGTTCTTATACGATGCGCGAGATTCTTGTACCCGTATTCCGCAATGGAGAATGTATCTATCAGTCTCCTTCCGTAAAAGAGATTGCGGAATATTGTAAAGCTGAAAAGAGTACCCTGTGGGAAGAAACCAAGCGTCTCTTCTATCCACATCAGGTATATGTGGACTTATCACCAAAGCTTTATGAAGTAAAAAAATCTCTGTTAGACCAAATGAATATGACTGACTAAGAAAGGAAACAAATCTATGAAAATTATTGTATTAGCCGGAGGACTCAGTCCCGAACGTGATGTATCTCTGATATCAGGCGCAGGTATCTGCCGTACTTTGAGAGAAAATGGCCATCAGGCATATCTGCTTGATCCATTCTTTGGACTTCCGTATGATTCCGATCGCCTGGAAGAAGTGTTCGATCTCCCGGATGCCGGTCTTGGACTGGCTGAGGGAATCAAGACGACTGCACCGGATCTGGAGGCGCTTCGCAAGTCGCGTCCTGATCAGTCTGAAAGTCTACTCGGACCAAATGTAATCGAGCTCTGCCGTATGGCGGACATCACTTTTATGGGGCTTCACGGATCCATTGGGGAAGACGGAAAACTGCAGGCTACTTTTGACACACTCGGAATCCATTACACCGGTCCGAATTCTCTTGGCTGTGCATTATCTATGAACAAACTGGTGGCAAAGCAGATATTCAAAATGTCCGGCGTTCCTACTCCCCGCGGAACTTCTCTCGATATCAGGACCAAGGACACTCCTCTGAAGGATCTTGGCTATTACCTTCCGCTGGTCATTAAGCCATGCTCCAACGGTTCCAGCATCGGTGTCTATATCTGCCATACAGAAGAAGAATATGCAGATGCAATCCACCAGTCTTTCGATATCGACCATACGGATGAAGTTGTGATCGAGCCTTATATCAAAGGCCGGGAATTTGCCTGCGGCATCTTTGCCGGCAAAGCACTCCCTCTCGTTGAAATCATCCCGAAGAACGGGGTATTCAGTTATGAGAACAAATATCAGGACGGCGGCGCCAAGGAGATCTGCCCTCCGGTATCTCTGGATCAGGAAACACAGGAAAAGATTCAGCACGCAGGAGAAAAAGCATTTGAAACTCTCCGCATGGATGTCTATGCCCGTGCAGATTTTATCATTGATGATTCCGACGGTGAATTCTATTGCCTGGAAATGAACGCTCTGCCAGGAATGACTCCGGCAAGTCTTCTTCCAAAAGCAGCCAGAGAAGCCGGTTACGAATACAATGAGCTCTGTGAGGCAATCATTCAGGAGTCTATTAAAACACGCTATTAATAAAAACTGGCCTTTCCTCTTAAGTAACATCTGAGGTCTGGCCTTTTCTGACGCAAGGAGATATGAATTATGAAGAACCTTACCTTAGAACATATTACAAAAGCATGTCGTGGTACTTACCACGGTGATACCGGCAAATTATCAGAAGAAGTATCAGGCGTCGTCATAGACAGCCGCAAGGTACAGCCTGGATATCTCTTCGTTGCAATCGACGGAGAACGTGTAAATGCGCACAAATTTATTCCTGATACCATTCAGGCAGGTGCATTGTGTGTCGTATCACATGAAGATCTCGGTGAAACAGATTATCCATATATACTGGTGGAATCCACCGGCCAGGCTTTACTGGATATTGCCAAGCTGTATCGTGATTCATTCAACATGAAAGTAGTCGGAATCACCGGAAGTGTAGGAAAAACAAGTACGAAAGAAATGATTGCTTCTGTCCTCTCTCAGAAGTATAAAGTACACAAAACTCTGGGTAATTTTAACAATGAATGGGGACTTCCGATTACCATCTTCGATATGCCGGAAGATACCGAAGTCGCCGTGTTGGAGATGGGCGTCAATCATTTTGGTGAGATGCGGCGTCTCTCTTCTGTCTCAAGCCCGGATATCTGCATTATCACCAATATCGGTGTTGCACATCTCGAATTCTTTAAAACCAGGGAAGGTATCCTTCAGGAAAAGACACAGATGATTCAGGATATGAAAGACAAAGGAACCATCATTCTGAACGGCGATGATGACCTTCTCGCCAATGTCGGTCCGATCAAAGGCGTGTCTCCTGTCTTCTTCGGGCAGGGCGACAACTGCCAATTCCGCGCAGATAATATAGAACCACTGGGACTTCGCGGAACTGCATGTACCATCACCTTAAAAGACGGCACTTCATTCGACTGTATCGTCCCACTTCCAGGTATCCACATGGTCAGCAATGCCCTTGCAGGTGCTGCTGCAGGCTATGCCCTTGGACTGACGGCTAATGAGATCAAAGCCGGTATTGAAGGACTTCCTTCCATTCCGGGGCGAGGCAACATCATAAAGACGGATCGTTTGATCATTCTGGACGACTGCTACAATGCCAACCCAATCTCTATGATGGCTTCTATTGATGTGCTGAATATGGCAATCGGAAGAAAAGTGGCTGTACTTGGAGATATGGGAGAACTTGGAGAAGATGAGAAAGAACTTCACCGCAGTGTTGGAGAGTACGCAGCTGAACATGGCATTGATCTGCTGTGCGGAATCGGCGATCTCTGCCGCGAGATGATAGACGGCGCTGTGAAAAAGGGCACTGTCACGAAAGCGCTCTGGTTTGCCAATAAGACTGAATTCCTGAACGCCATGGGTGATATTCTTCAGGAAGGCGACAATATTCTGGTCAAAGCTTCTCATGGAATGCATTTCCCAGAGATTGTAGACGCCCTGACCAACCTATAACAGGAGAATGAATGACTATGGATTATCAGATACTAGCTCTCGATCTGGACGGTACACTTACCAACTCCAAAAAAGAGATTACCAGACCCACTTTAGAAGCACTCATTGACATACAGAAGGCCGGAAAGAAAGTAGTTCTTGCAAGCGGGCGTCCTACCAGAGGAGTTCTCCCCCTTGCAAAGCAGCTGCATCTGGAAACATACGGAAGCTATATTCTGTCTTTTAACGGTGCCCGGATTACCGATTGCCGTACCGGTAACGCCATCTACAACAAGACACTTCCGACCTGGTGCTTCGAACCTGTATATCAGATTGCCAGTGAATACAAAGATACCGGAATCGATATCCTTGCATATCCTCCGGACAGACTGATCTCCGGCTTTCGTCCAAATCAATACACCGAACTGGAGTCCTTTATCAATCACACACCCATCGACTGCGTCGGGGAAGACTTCCTGCAGTACATCCCGAAGGAATCCAATAAGATTCTGATCCCCGGAGATCCCGAAGTATTGCAGCAGATTCAAAAGCGGTTAAGAGATCATTTCCGGTCCACACTCAACATCTACTGCTCCGACCCGTTTTTCCTGGAAGTCATGCCGCCCTGTATCGATAAGGCACATTCTCTGCTCCGGCTGCTGACGAGCATCGGTCTTACTGCAGAGCAGATGATCTGCTGCGGAGACGGGTATAATGACATTACCATGATCGAGACCGCCGGACTTGGAGTCGCAATGGCCAATGCCCAGCCAGCTGTGCTGGAGAAGGCAGATTATGTAACGCGCTCCAATGATGAGGACGGAGTACTTCATGTGATCAATCAATTTATGAGATGATTCTAAGCCTGACATCATCGATAGTTATAAGAACGCTTCGACGCTGATTCGCTTACCTCAGCTTTTCTTGTAACTATCGATGATTGTTCTGTTTAAAGCTCGATATCCTGTGACGGGATTTTTATACTCCTTCGTTATCGAATTCCGGGATGAAGCTTTCTTCTGCCACATCTCCTTCCTGGAAAAATCCGCATTCTATCCCTAATTCCAATGCATACTCCATGACTTTTTCATACTCTCTTTTTGTTACCTTACGACTAAGGTTCTTGTATTCTCTGACCTGCGGCATCGGCGTATACTGATTCATAATACTGATATAGATATGGTTGCCATAGGTCTCATACAGATATCGCAGTACTGCTTTTGAATTTTTTACATGTCCCGGAAGCACCAGATGCCGTACGATTACGCCTGAAAGTGCCATCCCGGTTCTTTCATCCATCTTCAGTGTTCCGGTCTGTCTTACCATCTCCTTCAGTGCCTTTTTTGCATATTCCGGATAATCCGGAGCATTGGAATATTCCGTTGCCAGTACATTGTCCATGTACTTAAAGTCCGGAAGATAGATATCTACGTATCCTTCCAGTGTTTTCAATGTCTCTGGCTTTTCATATCCGCTGGTGTTATATACGATCGGAAGATGCAGACCATTGTCTCTGGCTATATCCAGTGCTTCTATGATGTGCGGAGTGTAATGTGTCGGCGTGACCAGATTGATATTAGCAGCTCCCTTTTCCTGAAGTTCCAGAAAGATCTGTGCCATCCGTTCGATCGATATGGCTTTTCCTCTTTTCGAAGCTGCGATCTGATAATTCTGGCAGAATTTGCAGCGCATGGGGCATCCGGAAAAGAACACCGCTCCGGATCCGGAAGTTCCTGATATACAGGGCTCTTCCCACATGTGAAGAGCAGCGCGGGCAACAACAAGTTCTTCAGATGCTCCACAGTATCCTGTTTGTCCCTTATTTCTGTTTACTTTACAATTTCGCGGACATAATCTGCATTCTTCCATATGCATTCTCATATTTATCCTCCACTCATATAATATTTTTTAGATATTATTATTTCTGCAGTCAGTATAGCATAATTTTCGGAGATTTCTTTCTGTTCCTTGTGGAAATGTTGAATTTGTTGCATGAAAATGTTACAATTTTGATGTTTAGAATACTTGAAGTTTCTTTGATTTCCAGAAAGGAGTGTATGATAAACATGAGTAATTTTATTATCAGTTGCTGTTCCACAGCAGACCTTACAGAAGAACATTTTAAAGCACGCGATATTTCTTATATTTGCTTCCATTTTGAATTAAATGGGAAAGAATATGCCGATGATCTTGGCAAGTCGATTCCATTCGACCAGTTTTACAAAGCAATGGCTGATGGTGCTGAGACAAAGACTTCTCAAGTCAATGCAGATGAATTTGAAGCGTATTTTGAGGAGTTTCTGAAAGCGGGAAAAGATATCCTTCACGTATGTCTCTCCTCGGGAATCTCCGGTGTCATCAATTCAGCCATGATCGCAAAGTCCGAATTGGAAGAACGCTACCCGAACCGTAAGATCTATATCGTTGATTCTCTTGGAGCATCTTCCGGTTATGGCCTTTTGATGGATCAACTGGCTGATCTTCGTGACGAAGGCAAAAGCATCGAGGAAGTCCGGGATTATGCAGAAACACATAAGCTGCATCTGAATCACTGGTTTTTCTCTACCGATCTGACATTCTATGTAAAAGGCGGCAGAATCTCCAAAGCAGCCGGATTGTTTGGCGGTGCTCTGAATATATGCCCGTTGTTAAATATGGATCATGAAGGCCATCTGATCCCACGCTGCAAAATCCGCACGAAGAAAAAAGTCATTCGTGCAACTGTAGATAAAATGGAAGAATATGCTGACAATGGACTGAATTATTCCGGAAAATGCTACATCTCACATTCCGGCTGTTATGAAGATGCCAGAGCCGTTGCTGACCTGGTAGAATCTCGTTTTCCAAAGTTAAACGGACGTGTTGAGATCTACAGTGTCGGTACTACCATCGGAAGTCACACAGGTCCCGGAACTGTTGCACTATTCTTCTGGGGAAAGGAACGAATCGATTAAAAATATATCAACAAAGGAGGTTTTCCACCTATGAAAACAGCTGTTATGACAGACACAAACAGCGGAATCAGCCAGCAGGAAGCCAGATCCATGGGAATCTTTCTTCTTCCCATGCCTGTTATCATGGATGAAGAGACACGCTACGAAGGCATTGACCTTACAGAGAAAGAATTTTATGAAAGCTTAAAAAGCGGAAAAGATGTATCTACTTCTCAGCCTTCCCCGGCCAGCGTTATGGATATGTGGGATCAGATTCTGGAAGAAGGATATGATGAGATCATCCATATTCCAATGTCCAGTGGCTTGAGTACTTCCTGTCATACCGCAATCAGTCTGTCTGCAGACTATGACGGCAAGGTCATGGTGGCTGACAATCACAGAATCTCTGTTACCCAGAAGGCTTCTGTGATTCATGCAAAAAAACTTGCAGACAAAGGATTCTCTGCAAAAGAGATCAAAAAAGAACTGGAAGCCGATGCTTATAACTCCAGCATCTATATTGCAGTGGACACTTTGGAATTCCTGAAAAAAGGCGGCAGAGTTACACCTGCAGGTGCTGCACTGGGTGCTGTTCTTAATATCAAGCCTCTTCTGACCATTCAGGGCGAAAAACTGGATGCATTTGCCAAGCTTCGCGGCATGAAAAAATGCAAATCCAGGATGGTGGAGGCTCTGCAAAATGACAGAAAAACCCGTTTTTCAGATGTTCCGGCAGACCGTCTCATGATCGGTGCAGCGGGTGCCAATCTGACGACAGACGAAGCAAATGAGTGGAAACAGATGCTGGAAGCAGCGTTCCCCGGTTCCTTTGTATACTTTGATCCATTATCTTACAGTGTCGGATGCCATGTTGGCCCAAAAGCTTACGGTACCGGAATCAGTATTGTTGCGGAAGATTAATTTTTTCATACACACAAAAGAACGTATCATGTGTGAAACAGGCAATATTATCTATCGTGAAGCCGTTGTTACGGATGCCGGAAAGATTGTAGACTTCTACAATTACGTAGGCGGAGAGACATTTTATCTCAGCTTCGAAAAGGATGAATATCCAATGAACGAAGAACAGCAGCAGGAAGACATTCTGGCTACCAATGCACATCCGGCAAGTATCATGGTCCTTGCCATGGACGGAGCGGAAATTGCCGGCATTGGAACCATCCATTCCGGCAACAAGATCAAATCCCGCCATCAGGGCGAACTTGGAATCGTGGTCGCACAAAAGTATCCGAAAAAAGGAATCGGAAGTGAGATCATCCGTCAGCTGATTGATTTCTGCAAACACAACGGAATTACCACAAGAATTCAGCTGGATACTCTTTGCGCAAATGAAGTTGCTGTAAAGCTGTATGAAAAGTTTGGATTTGAGATTGAAGGGCGTATGCGTAATCAAACGCGTGTAGACGGCGTATATTACGATCTGTATGTTATGGGACTGCTTTTGTAGATCTGTTCGAAAGGGGGACAGTGTCTAACGACCAGCACCTTTCCATAACTTCTGATCCTTATGTTGGTCAATATAATTTCATAAATTACATACTTTTTTGAATCGCAGCGATCATTAAGGCGGCAGTCAGAAGTTCTGCCGCCGGAAATGCAAGCCATATTCCGGTCATTCCGATCAACCGGGACAGTATATATGCACACATGCTGATTGCAAGTACACCTCTCACAACTGAGGTAAAAAATGCCCATCCTGCCTTCTCAGTTGCTCCCAGATATCCAGATCCCACCATATTAAAGCCCGCAAACAGGAATCCTATGAAGTAAAGCCTGACACCTTCCAACGCATATGTCGCCATCTGTTCATTCTGCTCACTATTAAATACATGCACGATTGGTTCTGTAAAGATATTGGTCACCATAACAACCAGTATCGCAAGCACGATCGCTGTTCCAACTGCCATTTTCAGAATCTTTCTTACGGATTCCCTCTCTCCCTTTCCATAGCATTTACTAAAAAGTGGTTGTGACCCTTGTGATACACCATTGAATATGGAAGTCGCGACGATTGCCGTATTTGCAACGATTCCATACGCTGCTACCCCGTTATTTCCCGCAAGTTCCAGAATCAGAAAGTTGAAGATCACCGTCGTCACTCCGGAAGCAATCTCACCAATGAACGCCGACATTCCAAGCTGACATGCTTCGATCAGCCGTTTCAGTGAAGGTCTGCGCCATACCCATCGAATAGTGCTCCTCTTCGAGAAAAAATGCCGACAGCACATCAGAATTCCCACAACCGGCGAAAACGCAGTTGCCAGCGCGGCTCCCGCCATACCCATACCAAGCGGAAACATCAACACATAATCCATCACAATATTAAACAGACTGCTGAAAAGTGTCGCCTGCATCGCAAGAGACGGACTTCCGTCATTTCTTACAAATGCATTACAAATGTGATTTCCCATAAAAAATGGAGCAAATAACAGAAAGATTCTGGTATATGAGGTACCTACTGCGACAATCTTCGCATCTCCTCCAAGAAATGTGATCAGTTTTCCCGGTACGAATATCCCCACACTGATAAACACGATTCCAAAGATCAGCGCAAAAATCAGCGCATTTGAAAAAAATTCATCTGCCTTTTTGTCTTTCCTTGCCCGAAGAATATTGAATTTCGTTGCAGCCCCCACTCCGATCATCGCTCCGACTCCAAAGATCAGACTATAGATCGGAAGCACCAGATTCAGCGCAGTAATTCCATCTGCACCTTCTGCTTTTGAGATAAAAAAGGTATCTGCCAGTACGTAGGCAGATATCCCGATCATTCCCAGTATGTTCTGAGAGACATATCGTGCAAATTGGCTCTCAATCCTGTTTTCTGTTGTTACTTTCTCACTGACCATGATTTCCCCCAGATAGTACTTACTTTTTACTGTTTCTCAGTATAACAAATATTGTGGATATTTCAATGAAAAAATAAATAGAGGAGTATGTCTCCTCTATTCCTTCATCTCCTTCATCGCTCTTTGTATCTCTTCTTCACAGGATCTCATCGCATCAATGGTTTTTTCTATCAGCGTGTTCAGTTCCCATCCCAACATGTCCGCACCACGCTCGATCACTTCTCTGGAGCATCCTGCAGCAAAGTTTTTGCTTTTATACTTCTTCTTAATGGACTTCACTTCCATATCCTGAACACTTTTTGACGGACGCATCAGTGCCGCGGCACCGATCAGCCCCGTAAGCTCGTCTACTGCATACAGGACTTTTTCCATCTCATGCTCCGGCTTTACATCTACCGTTAAAGCATACCCGTGACTGCAGACTGCATGAATAATATCTTCCCCTACTCCGGCTTCACGCAACAGTTCCGGGGCCTTGATACAATGTTCTTCCGGGTACTGTTCAAAATCGATATCATGAAGCAGCCCGACGATTCCCCAGTATTCTGCTTCTTCCGGGTATCCAAGTTCAACTGCATACCATTTCATTACGCCCTCTACCGTCAGCGCATGCTGAAGGTGAAAGGAATCCTGATTATATTTTAATAATAATTTCCATGCTTCTTCCCGTTTGATATACTGATTCATTCTTTTGATTCCTTCTTTCTCCATTATATAAAATATTCGATGGTTGTTTCCATTGTCTTCTTTGTGCGGTCATTATAGATAATTACGGCCTCTCTCTCACCCTCCGGTCCCAGGGCATATAATCCCGTTGTTTCGCGGTTAAACCGCTCTTCATCTACAATTCGGTTATAATGGAAGGGCTGTTCTTTCACCTGCACAATTCCTGGTTCTTCATACTTTTCTTCCACATAGTATGGATCAAACATCAGAATCCTGCCATCCTGTATTCCTGTTAACAGAACATAATGTGCACAGTCATAATACAGACGAATCACTACAGCTCCGCCCCGGCACAATGCATCATTCACCAGGCTTTCCTTACCAATCCAGACGTCTTTACCTGCAAGATACTGACTGGACACCGACAGCTGCCCAATCTTTCCGAATCCGTTCAGCCAGTTACTGAGAAACATCATCGCCGCACAGGAGGTTCCTTTCTTGCCCATAATACCGTTTCCGTCGTAACAATCCAGACAATATAGCATGATGTTGCGAATAATGACCGGTGATATCTCTTCTCGATCAAATAAAAAGCTGATGGCATTCAACATTGACGTCGGTCCACAATCATATTCCGATAATTGATAATGAAGTGGATTTTTCATAAGCGTTCCTCCAAGTTTTCCTATCTGTTTTGTATGTATTATAAGAATGAATCCGTCTTTCGTCAAGCTTTTTTATTCATTCATCACAGCTTCAATGTCTTCTATTGTTCTCGGGATATCTGCCGACAGGTTCTCGCATCCGTCCTCTGTTACCAGGCAGTTATCCTCCAGACGGAATCCGATGCCCCATTCTTCATGATAAATTCCCACATCGATGCAGAATGCCATACCCGGTGCGACGACATCCGGTGTCCTTACCACATCATGAACATCGAATCCAATATGATGTGCACCGCCATGCCACATATAGGTTCCGATCTCGTCATAGGAATCAAGCGCACCGGCATCCTTCAATCGCTCACAATTATATCTGCGGATCTCTGCACCCACATCATTCAGGATCATATCACCATCCTGTGCCTGTCCGTGATATGAATAATAATGAATACAGAAGTTATTCTTTCCGGCAGAGATAATCGACGGAAATCCCGGTCCTTTCGGTCCAAACTGACCGAGCGCATGATCAAATTCCGCCTTATACTGATACTCATACATGCCCGGTCTGGAACTTTTCATCATTGCAAGAATACCAGTCTTTGTAATCTTCTCTGCTTCTCTTAAAGCTTTGATTTCACACGGCTGCTTGATCAGTCTCAGTTCACGGATCAGGATATTCGCATTTCCAATCTGAAGATACGGAAAATGTTGTTGTACATATCTAAGAAATCTCTGTGCCGGACGGTCAATATCGGAAGCATTGACACGATACAGATCCAGATACAAAGACCCATAATTGCCATTTGCAGACATTTTCCGGAAATCCGACTCAAAGTCCGTGCAGAAACGAATTTCTTCAACTCCTGATATATCCGACGCTTCCTGTGGTTTCTCACGAACACCGGTCCATCTTTCTTTCTTTCATCATATCCGGCGGCAATATGTACAAACGCTCACTGACAGATCCCTCCGCATCTTTCATGGCGAAAAGCGCAGCTTCTTTGCATTCCAGTCCCGTCAAATAGACAAAACTGCGATCTGCAAAAACGGATAGTACTCATCATTCGTCTTTGTAACTTCCTCTCCTGAAAACAATACAAGCATAGATCCTGCCGGAAGCTTTTCATACAGCCGCTTACGATTTCCCTGATAAAATTCTGATTTCATTTCTTATATCCCCTTTACATTTTTATAGATTCTCTTAAGATTTTTTTTCTTCTATGTTTCAAATTCCCGTGTCAGATCCTTCACCCATCTGTACTTGCGGTAATGATACATGACCCATGGAATCTTTCCGACTTCATCCAGACAGGTACATGCATACACCACCAGAACCGGCCAATGCAGGAAGAATGTTCCTGCTGCTGCCAGAGGAATCGCAATCTCCCACATACAGACTGCAAGACTGTACATATCAAATACAGTATCCCCACCGGCTGCAAATATCCCGTTAATCACGATGGTGTTCACGGTACGTCCGATCATATAAAACGCCATAATGATCATCATCCCGATTAAGTATCGTTCTGCCTGATCCGTCATCTTCACAAAGCCTGTAACAAACGGAGTTACAGCCAGCATGATTGCCGTCGATAAAAAGCCTGTCAGAAATGCGATCTTTGCCAGACGATCTCCATACTGCTTTCCACGCTCCAGATGTCCGGCGCCAAGCTCATTTCCAACCAGAATTCCTCCTCCGTTGGCAAGACCGTTGCACAGACAGCATACCAGGTCTCTGACCACTGCCGCAATTGAGTTGGCGGCAGTAGCATCTGTTCCAAGATGTCCCATAAATGCCGAATAGGATGTAAAACCGACTCCCCAGAACAAACTTGCACCAAGAAGCGGGAGCAGGCATTTGCGAAAGTCTGCTGCCAGAAGTTTATTTCTATGAAACAGGCGTTTCCATTCCGGATGAATATATCCTTTCCGTAAAGAATAGCTCAATACCCATATCAATTCAACGATCCTTGCGATCAGGGTCGCCAGTGCCGCTCCCTGTACCTCCATTGCCGGAGTTCCAAAGAGACCGAAGATAAACACCGCATTTAACACAATATTAATAAAAACTGCTCCGGAACTGACAATCGCGGTCTGCAATGCATGCTCGCTGACCTTCATAATAGCCAGATAACACTGCGAGATTCCAGTCAACAGATAAGACCATCCTGCAATCCTCAGATATCTGCTGCCGATCACAATCAGCGCTTCTTCGTTAGTAAATATCAACATCAGATATCGCGGAAAACATACACACCCGATAAAAAAGAGTAGCGATGCTGCCACACTTAGTCGAAGTCCCATACAGAAAATGTCATTCACTGTCTTCGAATCTCGCCTGCCCCAGTACTGTGCCCCCAGAATCACAATCACGGAAACAATCGCTGCAAGTACCATGTTCTGCACAAACTGAATCTGTGTTGCCAGCGATACTGCTGACATAGAATCCTGTGTCACACGTCCAAGCATCAACGCGTCCGCAGCGGCAACAGATGCCAGCATCAGATTCTGCAGTGCGATTGGCGCAGCCAGTTTTCCTAACTTCTTCCAGAATCTTTGATCTCCAATATCCACCCTGCTTCTCCTTTATTTTCACTTACTGCAGACGTTATTATACTCCATATTTTTCTCTGTAACAAGTCCACGTACATTTATTCCCCCGAAAAAAAGTTATGTAAAATCGCGGTCTGCATGTTATAGTATAGATAGATTCATTTTTCAAAGCACACCTTTAAATACAAAGCAGAAAAATACAGTTCATGAAACAGAAAAGAGGGATAACTATGTTATATTACAGTGATCAGATGGAAGAGCAGGCTTTGCTGCAGACGGCCGCCCAGATGTGCGCTGCTGCCAGAACGGCACCGAAAGCAACCGGAAAAGATGTGATCTATACCATGGTCATTACCGGAGAAGACAAATCCGCTCTTGTTGAAAAGATGCGTGAATTTGGTGAAAAGAATTTTCCTGACAATGGCGTCGCA
This sequence comes from Faecalicatena contorta, assembly GCF_021531995.1. Taxonomy (GTDB): domain Bacteria; phylum Bacillota; class Clostridia; order Lachnospirales; family Lachnospiraceae; genus Dorea_A; species Dorea_A contorta_A. Next base: position 22,384 of record NZ_JAFBIZ010000019.1, on the reverse strand, counting down.
TGGTATGAAAGAGACGCTTACAATGTACATCGATCCCAGGCTGTGGTTTTGATCGGTGCAAAGCGCTCCTATCGAGGAATCTCACATTGCGGCTACTGCGGCAACGCAGACTGTGCTGCCTGTAAAGAGGCAGGTGGAACCTGTGTATTTGCGTCCATAGACCTCGGTATCGCGATCTCTTCTGCCGTCAGCATCGCTGCCGATGCAAGAATCGATACTCGTATCATGATGTCCATCGGAAAAGCTGCCGAAGAGATGAGATATCTGGAGGAAGACATCCTGTGGATGGGTATTCCGCTCAGTATCTCCGGAAAGAGCATCTTCTTCGATCACAATCCGGATCCGTCCAAACGGGACTGGACTTAGATTCGATGAAAAAGACCTCAGCTATCAATCGGTTGTTCTTTTTACAGATTGATAGCTGAGGTCTTAATTTTCTGTTCTTATCCTATTTTTTTAAGATTTTAATCTGTGACAACCGGTCTAATGCTGCATACAGTGTCTCATCCTGTTTTGCAAAATGAAAACGAATCAGATGATTGACAGGCTCCCGGAAGAAACTGGATCCCGGAACGGCTCCCACACCAACTTTCTTTGCCAGATCCACACAGAATTCTTCATCATTGTCATACCCGAATTCCCCGATATCCACCAGCACATAATACGCTCCCTGCGGATCCGTATAGGTCAGTCCGATATCCCTTAAGCCTCCGACAAACACCTCTTTCATATGTGTATACTTTTTCTGAAGCCATTCATAATATTCATCTCCAAACTGAAGACCTGTGACCGCCGCTTCCATCAGAGGAGCCGCTGCACCCACCGTCAAAAAATCGTGAACCTTCTTCACTCTTTCAATCACTTCCGGACAGGCAATCACATATCCCAGCCGCCATCCGGTAATCGAATATGTTTTTGACAGTGAATTGCAGATAATCGTCCGCTCCCGCATACCTGGAAGCGTAGCAATGTATATGTGTTCATACGGCTTGTACAGAATATGCTCATATACTTCATCCGTAATTACAAAGAGGTCATAGCGAATGGCAAGCTCTGCAATCACAGACAATTCTTCTCTTGTGAATACTTTTCCGCACGGATTTGACGGATTACAAAGAATCAACGCTTTCACTCCCGGCTGCTTCATTGCATGTTCAAGTTCATTCGCATCAAAATAAAATGACGGCGGTTTTAATGGAACATAGATCGGTTCTGCACCGCTCAGGATCGCATCTGCGCCATAATTCTCATAAAATGGAGAGAATACAACTACTTTATCTCCCGGATTACATACTGACATCATGGACGCCATCATAGCTTCCGTACTGCCACACGTCACCACGATCTCCCGATCCGGATCCACCTTCATCCCTGAAAAATGTTCCTGCTTTCTTGCAAGTGCCTCCCTGAAATTCTGTGCACCCCAGGTCAGGGCATATTGATGCGGCCCTGATGCCGCCACTTCTGCCAATCGATCTGTGATCTCCTTTGGCGGCTCAAAATCCGGGAACCCCTGTGACAAGTTGACTGCCCCATATTTCAGTGAGACTCTGGTCATCCGACGGATGACAGAATCTGTAAATGTTTCTGTTCTTTTTGATAATTCTGGCATATCTCCCCTCCTGGTATAAATCTATAATGATATCAATCTGCTATGGTGTAAAAATTGTCCTTCTGATTACCCTAACATTTGCAGTGCTTTTGGATCACATTTGTAATCCACCTTTCATTAACCGGAAGAAATACTCCGGCTACCGGTCCCACAAGGCAGGCACAGACAATCGTTCCGATTCCGACAGCACCGCCCAGCAGAAATCCACTCACAATAAATGTCACATCAACAATGATTCTGACAATACTAAACTTCTTGTGAAGCTTATCGCTGGCTACAACCGCAACCAGGTCATTCGGTCCTGTCCCTGCATCCGACTTTATCACAATCGTCATTCCGAATGCAAGAATTGCACAGGCAACGGCGAGAAGAATCAGATTCTGCCATAACGGATGTCCCTTTACAAAAAATATCTTGAGAATCCCGGTAAAAAAGTCGATGATCGGTCCTCCACATATCATGCAGAGAAGCGTCCCAATCTTGATGTATGACCGGTCCAGAAACAGCAAAATCAGTATAATCAGAAAACTGATCACAATATGCACTCTTCCATGTGTCAGAAATTCCCACCCGAAACACCGCACCAGCATGCGGAAGATTCCCTGAACCAGCACATTAAAGGGATCTGTCCCCAGATTCACCAGCAAAAATATTGTTACTCCAAGGTGCGCGATTACAAGACCTGCCAATAATATCACAACCCGCAAGACAGTTTCCTTAAGACTTCGTCTCATCACAATTCTCCAATTCTATATGTATTCCTCTATTGATCGTATCAATTATACCTTATATAAGGCGTGAAGACAATAAAGCTTCCGGAAGTCCTGATATATATTTACAGGGGATGAAACTCTTATGAGTCACATCCCCTGTATGGACTGCCTGTACCAGTCACTAATATTATTCTGTAAGATCTTCTGTAATGGATTTTAAATTCATAAAGTTTCTCAGGTAATCGGCTGTTCCTGTCTTTGCATCTGTACCGGAAAGATTAAATCCTCCGAACGGGTGCTGAAGAACAACCGCTGCAGTTGATTTACGATTAAAATACAGATTGCCGACATGGAATACTTTTTTCGCCTTAATTACATTTTCACGCGTCTCACTATATACAGATCCGGTCAGTGCGTACTCTGTCTGATTTGCGACATCCAGAGCCTCATCAAACGTCTCAGCCTTAATTACAGCAAGAACAGGTCCAAAGATTTCTTCATTTGCAATCCGCGCCTCTCGTGTAATATCTCTTACAACAGTCGGATCAACATAATATCCCGTCTCATCACTGTAAGTTCCGCCATAGACAATGTTTCCTTCCTCTCCTGCAATCTCTACATAACCGGATATCTTATCAAAGGAAGACTTGTTCACAACCGGCCCGATTGCACAATTATCCTGTCCGGCACCCTGACTTTCTTTTAATATCTTTGTTTCTTCCACAACGGCATCCACAAATTCATCATATACATCCGCTAATACAATTGCGCGTGAGCATGCGGAACACTTTTGTCCCTGGAATGTAAACGCAGAGCTTACGACTCTCTGTGCAGCCTTTTTAATATTTGCGGAAGAGTCCACAATGATCGCATTCTTTCCGCCCATCTCAGCGACAACTCTCTTCAGCCACTTCTGTCCAGGCATTACCTTTGCCGCATGCTCATATATTCTGCATCCGACAGCCTTAGAACCTGTGAAAATGTAGCAAGTTTTCGAAGCGTGCGTACACGTTCATCAACCGTCGTATGGCTCCACGCTGCAAATGCCTTATTCGCCGTATGAATTGCCTGATCAGCAAGCTCTGCTGTACATGCACACACTGAACCAAGCACTTCTTTATTTGCCGGATTATAAGATGTAATGGTCTGATTCGTTGTAATGCGCTCTCCTCCAATGACTAACGGATACACCGTACCCTTTTCACTTTCAATCTGACGAAAGGCGTCCATAATTTTTTTCTGATTTTCTTCTAAAGAAAAATCAACTTCTACAGCGTTTTTAAATCCTGTAAGCATACACATACCTTCTGATAAATTATATAATGTAATCGTCTTTTGACATCACTATAACCATTATGTATGTAACTGTTACTGAAATAAAGTAAAACATCATTCAAAAGGCATATTTTTTCTTCAATTTTGCAGGATTCTTTCCCCAAAAATTCATTTCATAATAATTCCATGCGTGCTTCCCGTATATATTTCTCTTCTATCCGAATAATCTCATATTCACTGAATGCAGGAAGTTCCATACTGACTCCCTCTCTTCGATAAATCATCGGACTCTGAATATTCTTTTTACCTGACATGTGAAATGCATGTGCTCCCGTATACGGCTGCAGAATACAAATCGTCCGGAATTCATCACCACTGATCATCTGTATCTTATGATCGTTCTCCCTCATTCGCTTCTTCTATTACCAGTTCCGGTTCCTGTACTTCGGACTCGTCCACATAATCAAACCGGATGACCGCCTGCGACCAGTTCAGGCTGATCCTCGCCTTTTTCTTTCTCTCTTCTCCCGCCTTCCGGATCAACGACAACAATTCATCCAGTACTGTCCTGGTCAGATAACCGCCCCGCCAGTGAAAGGTAAATATTTTTCCCTTCTTCGCTGTCTGCAGGGCCCGCTTATACACATCTTCCTTTTTGGTAAATGACAGTTTCTTTTCTTTATAATAAAAATGATCTCCGTCTGTGCATGCCGGAGCAGGAGCGATCAACGGCTCATGATCACGGAAGATGCTTCTGTCATCCAGATTAAAGTAATCATACCGGATGGTCTCTCTTCCAAGTGTATTATCAAACGTCGCATCCAGATGATAATATTTTCCACCGATCTTTACAATGTTCCAGGTGTGACGATACTTGATCCCCTTTTCCGGATTATTCCCACATACCGCAATCATACACCAGATACCCAGCGCATCACAGAGGATCTTAACAGACTTGGCAATCCCTTCGCATACGCCGACTCCCTGTCCCAGAGGGCCGATGATCTCATGGGAATACGGTTTCTTCAACTTGTCGTAATGTACATTCTCACAGATAAAGTCATGCACATACTTCTCCCGTTCCCACTCCGACAGTGCTGCTGCCGGACGGGCGAGCTTCTCTACTCTTGCCTTCATGGCCTTCTGATGTTCCCGTATCTTTGCCTTATCGAAGAGATATTCCGGCACAAAGATCAGATTCGGAGACCCCGGATAGAATTTATACCGATAGCCCGTCGCCCAGAATACCTCCGGATGATCCAGTCGCAGCTGAAAAAATACATTATACAGCTCTTCCGGTTCCAGCCCCGGAATCTGGAACTCATCTGCAATCGCAAACAGCCCCTGATGCATCGCATGATAAGCAGACTGCTGCGTCTTATTCATATGACTGTAGTAATATGCATTATTCTGTAAATATCTGCTTCCAACTGCATCCTCTGCCAACCAAAACACTTCCTCTCATTTTAATATTCTTTTAAAATAGCTTCTATTGCCATTAATTCCTGTTCTGCAGACTTTGGTCAATACTTGCCATCAGATATTTTCTTCTGCAGAGCCGGGAACAGGGCCATAATTATTCGCAAGATCAAAATGCGTAATTCCCTGATCAAACGCCTCAAAAAGCATTTCCTTCATGTTGTCATAACGTTTTTCACTGGCCTGATTCATATTTTTCTCCTTCATTATTTATGATATCATTCTATGAATTATTATAATGAATCATCCTGACAGGTAAATCAGTCCTCATCCTCTTTAAAATGCCTCTCTGTTTTCTTCAGGATCTCCAACGCCGTTCTGGTCTTGCCAAGCCCTCCGAAAGTACATCGAAGCTCCAGCGGCAGGGAACGCCCAATCTCGTAGATTGCCTGAATCGTCTCATCCAGCGGGATCACTTTATCATATCCGGCAAGGATCATATTGGCGCTGGAGATCGCATTGCTTCCGCCCATGATATTTTTCCCAAGACAAGGAACCTCCACACGATTACCGACCGGATCACATGCAAGTCCTGTGATGTTCTGAAGCGCGACAGATGCAGCATCCACACACTGCCCGATGGTGCCGCCCATCATCTGTACGACTGCAGCAGCGGCCATACCGGATCCCGCTCCACATTCCACCTGACAACCTCCGACTTCCGCCGAAAATGTCGCCTGCTCCGCAAAAAACACACCGATCAGTCCCGCAACAAACAACCCTTTCACCATCTCTTCCCCGGAAAGATCCATGGCGTGTCCCAGACCGATAATCGTACCCGGAAGACATCCACAGGAGCCACATGTCGGAGCCGCTACAATCAATCCCATGGAGCTTTTGGTTTCCATGACGGCGGTAATCGATTTGATGACCATATTAAGCGGAGTACACGGAACCAGCTTACCTTCCCTCTCTGCCTGATCTATCTTCTGCGACTGTGCTCCCAGAATCCTGTCCTGATACTGTGTTCCGCTCAGCCCATCGTCTACTGCATTCTCCATAATCTTCAGTATCTCATTCATCTGGTCAATGACCGCCTCTTTTGTTGTGCCTCCCCTGCAGCTTTCGTAATATACGCCATACTCCCAGGCTTCCATCGGATGCATATCTGCATATTCCAGAAGTTCTTCCGCTGTAGAATATGGAACTGCACAGTCTCCACCGGAATGCGTCGGAAGGACCGGTTTCAGGTACATGATATCTGTAACCCCTTCCAGTTCTTTCAGCGCTTTCAACACTTTATCATCGATAGAAGAGGCATATTTCATATTGATCAATAATCTTCCTGATCCGCTTTCTTTCAGCGTATAATCACTGTCACCTGTCAGACTCCGAATTTTCTCCTCATACTTCTGTTCCTCCGGTTCTTTTCCATCACAGATGACCAGAAGTTCATAGAAGTCCCCACAGATCGTTACCCTGAATTCTTCCAGTTTCTGCACCTCTATCATTCCACCACCCACAGCGATTGCTTCCCAGCGGCGTACTTTTCCCGTCTCATCCGTAATTTCCATCCGGTAATTCCCAGGATGAACTGCTCCATAGTAAAGGATCCGGTATTCAATATCTATCCCGGCTTCTTTTGCGAGTCTCTCATACTGATCCACATCCGGATCTGAAAGTGGCATATCCATCAACCCACAGGCGAATCCCATATCCGTTCCATGTCCCGTATGAGAGGCAGCAAGTGATCCATTGATATCAAAATCCACGACCGCTTTTACAATCCTTCCCGGCATTGACTGCCTCACAAGATTCGCAATCCTGTCTGCTCCCGCCACATGAGAACTGGATGGACCACGCATGACTGGTCCGATTACATCATTAAAAATACTGCATGGAAGTTTTTCCATCCTCTTTCTCCTCCATTTCCAACCATTTTGTAATTATACCATTCCCTTTCTTCTTTTACATCAAAATTCCAAAAGAGTCTGAAAACAACAAAAAAGATCCCAATCATATAATCAGGGATTGCTGTAAATACATTTACAACAATCCCTGATATGATCTAAACCTCTAATCCGGTTGTTTTCTTCCCTTTTTCTTCGGCCTCTCGTCTGCAGATCTCTTCAAAGTCTTCGATTGCATCTTCAGATCCCATCATCCAGAGTGTATCTCCCGCTTCAATCAGTGTTGTAGCAGTCGGAAGTTCAAGAATCTTGCTGTAAGGAGTCTTTAATCCTACGATCATCAGATGATAGCGATCCTGTATTCTGGATTCACGAATCAACATATCGCAGAATGTATCCGTCTGTAATACGGTGTATTCAATACAACTAAGCGGAGACTGCTTCTCTGTATCACCATATCCCATGAAATCTTTTAATGAAGAAACAGAATATTTTGGTCCAACATCCTGATAATCACGGAACCTGTCAAGCGCTTTTGCAACACCGACTGCAAACACACGATCACCGGCATATACATGAACACTTCCGCCGGGAACCAGAATCATCTCTGTCTTTCTCTCAATCTTAATAATAAATACATTCTGTCTGCGTCCCCAATACAGTTCGGTAAGCGTCTTTCCCGCATATTCCGCATCTTTCGGAACTACGAAAGACATAACTTTGTAATCGCTCTCGAAGCTGTCCACAAATCCTGGTAACGTAATCGTAGAATTTGATTCTGACATACTCGCAAAGAGGAACGCAGCTCTTGTAAGTGTTGAATACTGCTTTCTTGCCCTGTAATCTTTCAGATACAGCACTCCACCGGCGAGCATCCATGCTGCAAAGATGAAGATGGCTCCTCCACCCATGAATACCGGATGACCCGGCACAAACAGGAGAATGAATAATCCCGTCATACAGATGGCCGCAAACCATGCCATAGGAAGCCCGCCCGGAATCTTATATGGTCTCTTTAATGCAGGCTCTTTCTTTCTGAGAACGATCAGACAAAATGCTGTGATCATCCAGCTTGCAACATATCCCGCAGCAGAGAAGCTGGTAAGAGCACCAATCAGGCCACTTCCTAAAAACGGTCCGATCAGAGACGCAACCAGACTGACCTTCAGTGCATTGACTGGTGTTTTATACACCGAATGCTGCTTTGACAAACTGAACGGCACAATACTCACTCTTGCCATAGCCATGAGTATCTGTGAAGATGCCATCATAAATCCGTTCCAGGTCGTAAGGAGACCACAGACCGCACCAAATAAAATCAGCACATATAAAATATTTCCAACCGCACCCGGATAAAGAGAACGGAACATCAGCGCCGCAGCCGGGTTTGAAAATTGGATAAAATCTTTCCACGGAAGAGCTCCGCCTAATGTAAAAAGAAGCAATGCGTAGAAAAGACAGGATAGTACAACTGTGATGACAACCGTTTTTCCTACTCCTTTCGTATCTCCTCCGGCACTTTCAATTCCCTGAGGGATCGTCTCAAATCCCGCGAGGAAGAATGGTACGGATGCAAGAATAGACGCCATACCACCGATAAATGAACTGTGGCTTCCTGTGCCTGTATTCTCATAAAACGGCTGCAGGTTTCCAATGTCAAACCTGATCGCAGCACAGATCATTGCCAGGATACCGGCTCCAACCAGAGCCATGCAAAGTATTTTTTGCAATGTTGCGGATGATGCAACACCTTTTTTATTAATCGAATAAAGAACAACCGAAATAATTGTTCCAAGAATAATATGACCGATGTAAATATCTGCTCCCGCCAGTGTATATAACGGCGATCCCGCTTTCAAGATCGGGAAAACAATACTCAGAATATCTACAACATAGATTGCCTCCCACGGAATAATCGTAATAAACGCTCCGAATGCAGCCCATCCGGAAATAAACGCAATTCTGTCACCGAATGCACGAAATGCATACGCCATACCACCACCGGATACCGGAAGCATCGTACACAGCTCACAATAACAAAGCGCAATCGGTACCATAAGAACCATTGCCACCATATATCCCGCCGCAGCCGGCAAAGGCCCTCCACTACCGTTCATCCAGCTGTTGATTGAAACTGCCCAGCCAACTCCAACAATTGCCCCGAAACCGATACAGAAAAAATCGATCGCGGATACACCTTTCTTGTTCTCCATTTGTTCATTTCCTCCCATAACATTCCTTCAAGTAGCATAATCAAATACTCTGCTTTCCTTTATGATTTATTATACTATTTGTTTTTTCAATCTCCAATAGACTTTGTTACGGATCTTTTTTATGACACCTAAAAAATACATTGGAATTTTCTGAGTTTGTTATATTTTCGTCTTATTTTCTTTGCAAACCATTAATAAAATAAACATCACCGCTCCTATCATACTCAATATTTTTCCTGTCATCACTCCCGGTGCATGATAAATCATCTCAATCTCATGCTTTCCTTTCTGCATTTTCATACCTAGAAATGCAGTATTCGCCTTCTCATATGCTGTTTCTTTGCCATCTATTAATATCTCAAAATTTTCATCATAAGGAATCGACGTGATCAGATAACCTTCTTTATCTCCTTCCACGGTTCCTTTGATAATATTTCCTTTTGTCCCCTCTTGATCTGGCTGAAATTCCGACTGAACAAGTTCATTTCGTTGATCTTCCAAAGTCGTTTCCTTCCATATATAACTGTTCAAATGGGTAATCTCGTAATCTCCTGCTCCAAACTTTATGTCGATCTTTGTCTGCCCTTCTTTCAGCGGAATTGCATAAGTAAATTCTTCATTTTCATTGTAATAGAGATGTGTATTGGCCGTCAGCTTATTGCGGATTCCTTCCACCCATATCGACACATCTTTTGAAGGGCAATGATTGTTTACTTTAAATTGCAGAAAAAACAGATCTCCTACATTTGCTTCGGGAATCTCCACGGTATGATCAACACTTTCCTGTGACTGGATTTTCTTATTTTCAAATAGCAGATTCAGTTTCTGAAGTCCTGCGCTCCAATCTTCCTTATCTACAGTTTTCTCTGTTTCATCCTCCACTACAGCACACTCCAGCAATGCAAGCTGGTTATAAGGAAATTCTAATTTGCGATACTCTTCTTCTGATATCAACCGTTTTGTCACATACGCAATCGGTAAAACGTCTTTATTTTCATACACGTTCTCCGCAATTTTTTCATATCCAGGAACATCCTTGTCAGAAATTATGTATTTGATTCCCATCACTCTTTGGAATATAGGATTTTTAGGGCTCGACTGCATAAACATGTTTCTATATGGCTGCTCTGTCTGAAATATTTCTGTTCGAAAATCCTGATACGCTTCATGATACACAGAAGAATATACGGAAGATACATATTGATCCACGGACCAGATACGATTAATATTAGCCGCATCTTCCGTAACCGTTCCACTTTGTTCCAGCCGGTAAAGCCCTTGCTCTTGTTTTGCTATCTCTTCAATCGTGGTCTGTGTATTATTATCTGTGACCTGCTCATAAAAAGCAGGATCAATGAGCATGTCTGCATTCTTATGAAGCATTACACCATAAACAGCCAAAAAGATAAGCGGTGGCAAAATGAGAAACTGCATACATTTTTTCCAATAGCATATCAAAAAACAGACTGCCATAATAGTCGCATCAATAAGCAATAATATCCAGTATTCCTTGTTCCCGATCTGTTCTTTTTTTATACCGATCAGCAGAATCGTAAAAAGAAACGGAAACAGTCCTGTCAAAAATGGAATCTCACCTTTTCTCTGCTTTTCCATGTATTTTGCCATCAGATAGCATAACAGTGGGAGAAACGGTATCATCACTTTATCACGGACATAAAGACCACCATTCAACAGCCATGCAAAAAGAGGCACACTTAATATTATAATACAGCCAATATGCAGCCACCTTTCGTTTTTCTTTCTATATGTTAAGCCGGAGATCAAAACTGTAATTACAAGTGTCGTCAATCCGATTCCACACGGTGCATACACAACCCGGAAGATCTGTATATCCGGAATAAACAGCTTCCAGAATGATACCGGTGTTCCGCCGGTTCTTCCATTCATAAGAACACATGCTGTCGGCACCAGAAGTACCGCACTCATCAACACGGCAATCAGCACCGGAAAGAGGAACTGTATGCCATCCCATAAAAATGTTCGAAGCCTGATTCTTTCCTGTGATATTTCCTTGCTTTCCACATACCTGGAAATCCCGTACAAGACAAGGACAAGCATCCCTCCGACACTAAAATAAAAACTTGTTAAAATCATCATCCATACACCCAATGTATAGACTCCTGCTCTTCGCTTTTCAAAATACCGGTCGACACCAATCAGTGCCATACACAAAAAGGGCATGTAATTCACAAACATGATCTGGTTATAAGAATGATAAATCATCGGTCCGGACAACAGGAATAACACTGATACGAAAAAGCTGATATAATGTGAAATTCCTCTGTGAAGCAGCCACCGGTAACACAGTAACACCGCAATCACCAAATGAATCATCATCGCCGCCATGAGATAGGTTCCCATCTCTACACCGGGCAACAGATAAGAAATCAACACAACCGGACTATATAATCCATAGTAAGAAAAATTATAAATGTTTTGTCCACCGCCGATGTTCGCAGCAAATTCCGGAAAAAGCTGACCGGTATCATAAAACAGTTGCCGAAAATACTCCGGCAACACACTGTGCTGGCTGATCCAGTCAACTTTCGAACCGAAGACACCATTTCTGATACAAAACAGCCAGCAGAAAAACAATGTTAACAAAGCCAGGATAATATAGGGCAGTTTTGTCTTAATCTTTTTCTCCATCGTTATTCTCCTCGCTTGAGTCCTTCAGAATATATATCGGACGATGCTTTGTTTCCAGATAAGTTTTTGCCAGATACTGCCCGACAATTCCTGTACAGAGAAGCTGTACACCTCCAACCATAAATGTAATACATACAAGAGACGGCCATCCGTCTACCGGATCTCCCCATACGGCCGTTCGTACCACAATTACAAGAATCATCAGAAACGACAATACGCAAAATACAAGTCCGATGACAGACGCAAGCGAAAGCGGAGCAACGGAAAATCCCATAATCCCTTCCAAAGAATAGGTAAATAATTTTCGAAGCGACCATTTTGTCTCTCCCGCAGACCGCTCAACATTTTCATATTCCAGCCACTTTGTTCGAAACCCAACCCATTCAAAAATCCCTTTTGAAAAACGATTATACTCACTCATCTCCAGCACAGCGTCCACCATCTTTCGCTTCATTAACCGATAGTCTCTTGCTCCGTTCACAATCTCCGTCTTAGAGATGCGGTTGATAAATTTATAAAACGACTCTGATAAAAAGGAACGAATTTTCGGCTCCCCTTCTCTCGTAGAACGCCTGGTAGCAACATTGTCATATCCCTCTTCTTCCAATATCTGATACATTTTTGGCAAAAGTTCCGGTGGATCCTGAAGATCCACATCCATAATCGCCACATAATCACCGTCTGCATTTTTTAATCCTGCATAAATTGCCGCCTCCTTCCCAAAATTTCTGGAAAAAGATAAATACTGGCATTTTCCATCTAAAGTATGCAGATCTTTCATCACCGATAATGTTCCATCTGTCGAGCCATCATCCACAAATAACAATTCCATATCCACATCCTGCATCCGGAGCATAATATTACACATTTCTTTATAATAAACCGGCAATGCCTCCTGCTCATTATAACATGGTACAATTACAGTTAATTTTTTCATCTTTTACACCTCCCGCTTCCGGAATATATAACATTTACTCAGAACATAATTCATCACAATGACAACAAATTGAAGCACTGTTTTTGAAACTATCTCTGATATCCGGAATTCTTCTGTAAATAAATACATTCCCCAGACTTCTACGAATAAGGATATTCCTCGCATCCCGACAAAACGGATGCATTCTTTTACGATATATTCCTTTTCTTTCTGCCTGAAAACGAAGTATTTATTCACAACAAATGCAAATACAATTGCGGTCAAAACAGCAATTACGTTGGCAGGCTGCATCCCACACCCGGTTCCATACCTTAATACCGAAAACACTCCAATATTTACCCCAGTAGTACAGACACCGGCAAACACATAACGAATCATCTCATACTGCATTCTCATCACCTCGCTGTATACTGTAACAAAATCCTCTTAAGTCTTTCCTCAATTCTGCCTTAATCTTTCTTAAGATTTTCTGCATATTTCCTAATAATTGTTATAAATTTCTCTGGTATAACAAATGGACTGCCTATGAATTCATCAATCCGATTTTCCATTTTGCACCGCCTCAGGGTAATGAAGAATTCTGACCGGATACCTGGAAGTGTTAAAACTGAAGAAATCCCCCGATATGCAGGAAGAGTATCTAAACCGTTGTCTTCAAAAAGCTGAACATCCCAGTATAGAAAGCAATCATATTGGATTGAGAAGTGTTGAAAAATGATGTCTCTTCTTAACGGAAGAATTCTTTATTCTATCCTTTCCCGTTAAGATGTGCCATCTGATATATTTCATTCAAACGGAAGCCCGTCTGACAGATGCTGTGTTCTTTCGCAAGTTTTCTCCCTTGCTCTGTCATATCCTTACAATCCTCGTGTAATACAGATTCAAGTTTCTTTTGAAACTCATCTACATCAGAAGCCTTATATACGCACCTGTTTTCCTCCAGCCATTCTTTGTACACCGGTATATCTCTCACGATTACCGGAACTTCACAGGCTAACGCTTCTAATACTACAATTCCTTCTGTCTCTTCATAACTAAAAAATGCAAAAGCATCCGCACCACAATATGCGGCTTTTAATTCCTGTGGTTTCACATATCCCGCAAAAATTACATTTTCCGGCTTTTTCCGAACTGCTCGTTTTACACTTTGCTTCACTGCCAGGCTGTTTCCCCCACCAAACCAGACAAACAATACTTCCGGCATTCTTTCCGCAAGTTTCAGGAAATCAAAAATCCCCTTTCTGGGTATCAAATGGCCCGCAGAAATCACCACTTTCTTCTCCTCGGGAATTTGATATTTTGCGCGAAACTTTCGTCCTGCCTCTATATCTCTACAAAAGAAATCTGTATCTACGCCATTTGTAATAGAATACACCGGTGGTGTTAATCCATATCCCAAAAGCAGCCTTTTGGAGTATTCCGTGGGTGTCAGAACTACATCTCCCTTACTATAACAATGACAAATCCATTTTTTAAAAAGAGCTGCAGCCTGATTAGATCCAATAAATGAATTCCGAAAATCCTCCATCGTAGAATGCCCATAATAGACAACTTTTTTCCCCTGTCTTCTGGCAATATCTGCGACAAGCAGAGAATCCGGAAATACTGTATTAATATGTACCAGCGTTGCATCTTTCCAGCTCTCTGTTAAAGGTGCACCTGTCTTTCTCAACATTTGCTCCTGATGATGAATTGCGCTTCCCACTCCACTTTTACCAACCAGCGAAAGCCCGCCTTTGTATATGTATATTCGCATTTCCGCCATACCTCCTGTCAACCTTGCAGCACACGAAATACTCCCGTAAGCCCCATACTGTATAATGCAATCGAAAAAGGCTTTCCCAAAAGAATAATACAAATAAACTGTCTCCATGTCATAGCAGTTGTCCCGGCCAGATAACAGAGCAGATCATCCGGTGCTACCGGGAAAAATATTGCTATTGCAAACATTTTTAAAAATCTGCTATCCTTGCTTGTCCATGATTCAAATATCTGAATTTGCCTTTTGGAAAATTTTTTCTCAAAAGCGGTTCTTCCCAGATTCTTTGCAATTCCGAATGCCACCATAGATCCCATACAAATTCCCACGTAATTGCATAAAAATCCAACCCATGAACCATAAAGCAAAACTCCTGCCAGGCAGCTGATACCTCCCGGTAAAATCGGGAACACCACCTGCACAATCTGAAATAACACAAAGAAAACGATTCCTGCTCCTCCAAATCTTTTCACAAACGTCTGCAATGACGACACGGAATGAAAGCATCCACTTTTATATCCCCATAACGCTACCACAACACAGAAAATCAATCCCACAAAAGATATGATATTTCCAAGACTTCTGGTATGATTCTGGGAATCAGGCTGCATCTGTTCGTTCCGTTCTTTTTTTGGCTTTCTGTTCATAAATTTGCTCCACTTTTTTGCAGAATCCTTCAGCAGAAAACAGGCCTGCTGATTCTTTTGCATTCTGGCACATTCTATGTTTTTCGTCCTCATCCTTGTCCTCCCAACCTGTCAGATATGTTAGAAATTCTTCTGCATTTTCGTATTGCCATCCATTGTTTCCTTCTACTATCACACCATCCAGACAATCATCTCTTCGACATAAAAGCGGCAGTCCGGAGGCAAGTGCCTCCCCGTAAGTCATACCCTGTGTCTCACTTGTAGAAGCACTGACAAAAAGATCTCCTGCCTGATAATATTTCCCCACCTCCGCCTGTGGGACCATTCCCGTAAACACTACACAATCTTCTAAATGCAGCTTTTTAACATGTTCCTCCAGCGTATTCCTGTATGGTCCATCTCCTACAATCATCAGAACCGTTCCATACTCCCTGGCTTCTGTTTGATAGGAAATCAACTCTTCTACATTTTTCTCTTTCGCCAGTCTTCCTACATATAAAAGCACTTTTGTCTCCGGCCCGATCGAATACTTTGCTCTGATCCGCTCTCTCCAATTATCTGCCTCCTCTATTTCATACTGAGAGATGTGTATGCCGGAAGGCACCACCCACAACGGGCAATCCACCTGATATCCCTCCAGTATTTTCCTGATTTTTTCACTGGGAGCAATCATTCCGCACACCTGCCCGGATAACCTTTTGGTAATTATCTGTACGATTTCTTTCCCCCATTTTTTTCTCGGTGAAAAGTAATGCGTATAATCTTCATAGATTGTATGATATGTATGCACAATAGGAATATTTAATTCTGAAGCAATCTTTTTCGCAAGGAAAAAGGTCGAAAATTCACATTGTGAATGAATAATATCCGGCTGCCAGTCTAACAGTTCCTGGATATATTTTTCCGAAACCGGCAGTTTAAATCTCGCCTCCGGATATATTTTCCCCACACTCACGGAACCAATATAAAACACATCGTCTTCTACATAAGAACGACAAGTTCTGGATAACGTTAGAATCTTTACATCATGTCCCGATCTTCTAAGTTCACTTGTCAGTATTTTTACAGAGGTTACCACTCCGTTAATCACAGGTTCATACCAATCTGTAGTAATCAAAATCTTCATAGCGTTTAATCTCCTGTCTGTTATATTCTATTTGAAAAGAATAACATCAGCAGTTAAATTTTCTATTTGGAAATTTTTAAATATTTTATAAATATTTTGCTTAGAAATATTAAATATTTTATAAATGATTCTTCCTTCTGTATACGGCACGAACATTTTGTTCCATGTTTTTCGCGGAAAATATGAATCCCCAGAGGGCTCAGCTGCCCTCTGGGGATAGTCAAGTTCTATCATATATCATTCCTTCATCTTCTTCAGGCCTCGCAGGTAATGACCGTTCATCATTTCCACCAGTCCCGCCACCACCGCAAGTGTCATGCCCCAGGCGAAGGATCTGATGGCGGAGATTGCTGCGATGATGCGAAAGGTATTGTAAGATGAATTTGGGATTTTCCAATTTCCAGGTCGATTTCCGATCCAGGCACCTCCCTTTCACTTAGATTGTCAAAATCAACAGGTTGCCGGATTCATTTTTGCTTTCATTTTCCGCATTGTGAAGATATACAGTACTGCAACCAGCACCAGGGAAAGCACATCCGCCACAGGCTGTGCCCACACAAGACCCGTAATGCCAAGCAGGCTCTGCATGATAAACACGGCGGGAATGTATATGATCCCCTGTCGGCTCAGATTCACAACAAACGCCGCCGTGGCAGCACCCATGGCCTGAAGCGCGTTGCAAAGCACATAAAAAAGGCCGAACAGGAAGCTCGTACTCAGCAGAATGCGTGAGAACTGCAGTCCGTAATCAAATGCTGTCTGGTCCGTCAGGAAAGCGTGTACGATCTGCTCCGTAAACAGGTAACAGATTCCTGTCATCACAACGCTGAGCAGCAGTGCAAACACAAGGGAGAAATTCATAATCTTTTTGAATCGTTCCCACTTCTTTGCCCCTACACAAAACCCGATCAGGGCTGGACGCCCTGGCCCATGCCTGCGCAGATCATGCCGGTGATCATGGTCACCTTCGCTGCCACGCCCATGCCCGCAACAGCCATATTCCCATAATGGGCCATCTGTCCGTTCAGGATGATCTGGGAGACACTCATGAGCAGAGACCCCAGAGAAGCGGGAATACCGGCATGGCCAGAGACACGGCAGCAATCAGAATATCGTCATGGGTCTGACCGATAAAGAACGTATCCGCCAGATTATAGATCAGCACCATCACCATGGCGGCCATTGCAGGCAGCACATTCTTCAGCACTGCCTGCGGAACAGGCGCATTGCTGAATACTTCCAGATTTTTGTTTTCCATTTTCTCTTCCATTGAAACCACCCTTCTAAAACAATCGCATGCTTTTAATCGTTAGCTATTGATTATGCAAAAATAAATACTCACTTTATGTGAGCACTTAACTTATTTGAAACTATCCTTCACTTTCTTGAGGAGTGAATAAAGGATTTCCTGTTCCGTCTCGGTCAGACCCAAAAGAAGCATCTCTTTCTCATGGATCATATCCCGCAGGACACATGATCTGCCCTATCAATGCCTCCTTTCTGGCGATAAATATAGCACACTATCGTTCTTACGTCAATAGCATGCGTTTGTTTTTATACAGATTTTATGATGTGTAACGCACATAGTATAATCAGGGGAACACTCATAACCATCAAGTGATGATGGGCAAAGAAAATGGAAATCGTATAAAACTGTTTATATTTCCACATCAAAAACTCTCTTCTTAAAATAGTATTTCCGGTCTTCTTCCGTGATCTCACGAATCACCCTGCAGGGATTGCCCGCAGCAGACACTCCGTCCGGAATGTCTCTGGTCACAACACTCCCTCCACCAATCACCACATTATTCCCAATCGACACTCCCGCCATAATCACGACGCTCCCGCCTATCCACACATTATCTCCGACAGTAATTGAGATACCGTATTCATAGCCGGAGTTTCTGGATTCATAATGTAACGGATGTCCGGCAGTATAAAAAGATACATTTGGCCCCAGCATGACATTTTTCCCTATTTTCACCTTTGCAACATCCAAAACTGTACAATTATAGTTTGCAAAGAAATTCTCTCCGACCTCTATGTTATAACCATAATCGCAATGAAATGGAGGCTCTACAAAAACAGACTCGCCGGTTTTTCCAAACAATTCCTTTAGCAGTCCCGGAATCCTGTGATACTGATCCGGGTGGACATGATTCAGTTCATATATCTTTCTTTTACATTCCAGACGTTCCCTGCTCAATACTTCATCAGATGCAATGTAGGGAAGTTCTGCAAGCATTCTTTCTTTTTGCTCCATTTTCAACAATCCTCAAATTTCAATTTTTCATTACTGTTAGCTTGTTATTGTATTCCCAAGCATCTATTTTGTCAAATATTTCCCAAGAAAATTCACAAAAATTTTCACTGGCTTTCTGATGAACTGCTGCCAGAATGTTGCCATGGATTAAGAATATCATAGAGAAGCAAAAACACACAACCCTCTCGTTTTTTTATACTCTTGCCAATTTACTTTTTAACAATCCAACGCCCATTTCTATTAGATCTTTCTCTTACAAGCAAGCTTTATTCCCGTAACTCTTTTATCGACTTCTGAACCTGTTTTCTTGATTCACGAACATCGTATGCGCGATGTATACCATTTAGACAAAGCTTCTTCAATTGCTGCATATAGATGATTAAAGAAACAATCTGTCTCCGCCCTATCAAGATGTTTAACACCCTTTTCCGTAATAACCGTATTTTGATAAATCTGAGCACATCACTAAGCACTTTTAACAGTAAGGAGGAAATGTAACTGTAAGAATATTCCTCAATTTATTTTCCAAACAAGCGTTTCCAAAATGATTTTTTCTCAGGAACATCTTTTTTTATTGATTTTTCATTCGCCTTATCAACTGTATTAACCGACGAAGCAATATTCACCTGAACCGGATACATGATAGTACATTCCCATTTTTCGCAACATCCATGAAGCAACGTCAATGCTTCAACAAATTTTGTAACATCAACTCCATCTCCTGCATCTATCAACTGTTTCTCAAATGTTCCATTCCATGCTGCAAGTAAAAGTCCAATTGCTGGAGTATACGGAATATACTCTATAAAATCTACACAGATAACTGCTTGCATATAAAAGGAGCATAACCCCATTGAAATGACCATTTCTTCCTTTTTAGCATCGTTCAAAGAATTCCACTGATCATATGTAAAATTTTTTTCTGTCATTCTTGTGTATAAACCGCTCTGAATGATACTGGCCATTTCACCTTTTGCAATTTCCATTGCCTGATTGAATGCTGGCTTTTCATGCATTTCTTTCAGGAAATCACTTAATTCCTTTTTCTCTTCACCCTTAGTTTCCCCTGGTTCTTTTTTAGAATTACTTTCTTCCGTTATTAACTCCTCAGCCACTTCATTTGTAGAAGTTTCTCGAACAGAAATCCATGGATATAATTGCATAATCAGCATTTCCCATTGAAAAAGACCTTTTTTCCCACCTAACGGAATTTGAAGCTCCAATGTCCATTTTGGATGTAATATATTGATTGAACCATCTAGCTTTTCAATTCTATTCAATACATTAAAAATTGTACATCCCAACACCTTTTGAATTTTGGGAGTGAAGCGCAAATATAATACTCCTGAATTGATATCTGGATTTAATGAAGCTAATCCCATATTTGAAAGCACTTTAATAACTGTCTCTTTGTCAACATCTCTTAAGGCTTCAAACTGGTCTGGTGTAATATGCCCTCCTGCATCAGTCGTTAACAACCCACAATGATTCTTTGCTTCTGAAAGTGCAAGTGTTTCAAGCTCTTCAAGTAATTTCCCAATCCGTTCATTTGACTCAGCCTTATCATATACCATCTCAATTTCATCAAGTTCGCAACTTCTCCAACCTATCTTTCTTTCCATTTTATCCACCACTCTTCTTATATTTTTGCAAGAGATGCATTCTTATATTGTTCATCTTCCGTTACTTCACGTAATACTTTAATTATATCAGGGAATCTTATTTCTTCATTCGGATTAGATAATTCAATTTCCATAATCGCCTGATCTGTCCAGAAAGGATATACATCAATCTCAAAATACTGATTTCCATCTGCAAGACAGTACCTGTCTTTACGGATAGGCTTTCTTGTTGGATCTGCATCCATTAAGCGTTCCAGATATTCGTCTTTTGTAAGTCTACGTTCAACTTCAACTCGCTTCAAACCACTAATTGTCTTTTTGCGGGTTTCGAAATAGATATAATTCCCTTTACTCCCACGCTGTCGGATGCGTATTTCATCCCCTTCAGGAGACTTTAAATACGTTTGAATAATCTCTACTTTTTTACAATTAGGGAGAACCTCCAATGCCTTTATATCAGGGTATTCTATCAAATATTTCCTTTCGATTTCATATGGTTCAGGCTCTCCTAAAAAGTTTGCAATCTCAGCAATCAAATGCTTCATTTTTTCTTCGAAACCTACTGAATTATCGATAATTCTAAGATGTGGGTGTCCTGTCCATGCTGCAATCAGCTTATCATCTAATGCAGCTGCTTCTTCAACTGTTTCAGTTCTGGCCGCATTATTTGCAGTAGTGTAAAACTTCTGTGCTCCTTTCGCTGCTGTAACAAGGTGAAATACGGCATCATAGTTGTCTCGCAATTCTACTTCATTTGCGTCAAGATAATTTAACGCTACTGCGAACTCCGCCTCTGTCATGTATGCTTTATTATCTAAAGCACCTCGATCACAAACAATAAGAATCTTTTCCGAATCCATAGTTCTGGCAGCATATTCAAATACTCTCTCCTTCTCCTGCTGCAGCTTCATCTGGCATTTCTGATATTCACTATTGGACGAACACGTCCAAGGGGCAACTCCACCGGAAATCAACTCTGTTGCTGTTTCTGGAACGAAGAGAACCGTATATCCTCTTTCGGTAAATGCATTTTGGATCCAACTCATTCCTGTTGTCTTTCCTGCGCAAGGACCACCTGTAATAACAATTTTAGTAATATTCATCTTTTTATCATCCTCTTTTGCCTTAAGCAATTCCTCTACAGATATCCCCCATAAGGCAGCCATTTTTCTTATTATCTGTACCTTCGGCTTAGCACTCCCATTTTCCCATTTTGAAATGGCTTTACCAGTAACGCCCAGTTTTCTTCCAAGCTCATTCTGAGAATCTCCGGATTGTTTTCTCTTTTCAAATATATACTTTCCGAAACTGTAATCATTCATATTCGACTCCCTCCCTCCATTGCAATTATACCACCAACTAATTATTTTTTGAATGATAGCGGTATCGAATAACAGTAGAACTTTTCTACAACTGGCGATATAACTATCCGGAAATGGGCACCTCGAGATTCGGGGCAAAGGTTCCGTTTCAGGAACTTTCTGACGAACTCATAAATGCTCTGAAAAAAGAGAATCAATAAAGAAATTCAAAAAGAAAAAACCTTACTGACTGCTCTTTCCAATTTTGGAAACAGTTCGTCAGCAAGGTTTTTATGTTAAAGAAATATATATACGCGATGCCATTTCATTGCCAAAAAAATAACGGAATTTGCTTGGAATCCGCACAGGTACTATTTATTCAACAACATAATCCTCTAAAGAATCAGATGTACGTATAAGCTCGTTCTGTCCCAAGTATAAAGTATCTCCATCCAATTCAAAATCATACTCTTTTTCACCTATTACCATAGTCTCACCGTCATGAATAAAATCATAATAGTCTGATCCATCCTCAATACTAAACCCAAAGAGGTTTACATACTGATAAGTACCATCCTCATAAAACTGTATAGCACGGTAAGTACCAACACTGTTAATCCACATAAATTTTTTCCCTTGTGCTTCTGCATCTTCTTTTTGCTGCACATAATCATCATATTGATCTACAACGCTTGGATTTTCCCCCCAACAACACCTGCAGATTTCTGGTTATTTTGACACGCAACCGTGAATATAATCAAGCATAACAAAAGAAACATCGATACAAATTTTTTCTCATAATACAATTCCCTCTGCATAAAATAAAACTGAAAAAATCATAATATTATTTTTTTAAATTAAAACCGACTGGTTTTTGCCACTTTGTTATATAAAAAAACAGGAGCAGTGACCACATT
>NZ_JAFBIZ010000199.1 GCF_021531995.1 Faecalicatena contorta | reverse complement strand
AATTACCGGATTAATTTGATTGATGCAGGAAATCTAAAAAATCTGGAACGCTTTCAAACTGATTTACAAGAGATATTCGGTATGATACAATGTAAAGGAAGTAAAGAAAAGTTAATTGAATACTTAAAAAAAGTCATACTTTCGGAGTGTGGACGAAGAAACCTATCAGGCAATTCGGGAATTTCTGCATTCGGAAAGGATATTAAAAGGTCAGATCAAGAAAGAAGAAGGGAAGGAGACGGTGGATATGTGTAAGGCATTGGAAGATCTGTATAACGATGGAATCGAGCAGGGCATTGTACGCGGAATGATAGAAACATTGAAAGACCTGGGAATGGAGAAAAATCATGCGATAGTCCGTGTAATGGAAAAGTTTGGAATAACGCAGGAAGAAGCGGAAAATGATGTGGAGAAATACTGGGTGTAATACAGGGAATAAAGGTATAATTATTCTGGCTGTGTGCGGATTTTCTGGAGAAAATGCATGCAGAAAACCAGACAAAAATATCTATCGCAATAGTGTATGTTAAAAACGTAAATAAAGTGTTTAACGTTATTTGAGACAGAGTTACAGTCTAATTGCAATTCATAATTCAATGGCAGTTCGCCAATTAATCCAATTTAGATAAGAAAAAGAATGAAAAACAGAATACAAAAAGGAGGTAACAGCATGGGTACAGGAAATGCTGCGGTCAGGCAGTGGATGAGCAATCCGGAGCGGTTCGCGGATTTGTTTAACGGAATGGTATTTGAGGGAGAGCAGGTGATCCAAAAGTATGTACAGAATTACCGGATTAATTTGATTGATGCAGGAAATCTAAAAAATCTGGAACGCTTTCAAACTGATTTACAAGAGATATTCGGTATGATACAATGTAAAGGAAGTAAAGAAAAGTTAATTGAATACTTAAGAGGGAAAGAGTCATACTTTCGGAATGTGGACGAAGAAACATATCAGGCAATCCGGGAATTTCTGCATTCGGAAAAGATATTAAAAGGTCAGATCAAGAAAGAAGAAGGGAAGGAGACGGTAGATATGTGTAAGGCATTGGAAGATCTGTATAACGATGGAATAGAGCGGGGAATGGAACAGGGAATAGAGCAGGGAAGTATTGCAGGATGCAAGAAAGTGAATCGGTTGAATTGCATACTGGCTGAAAAGAAGCGTATTGACGATATTATACGTGCATCGGTGGACATGGAATATCAGCAGAAGTTATTTGAGGAGTTTGCTTTGTAGGAGGAAATGAAAGAATAAGATAAATTGCGATTTATTTAAGCGGGAAGCGGGATAAAATGAAGCGGGAAAACGAAAGATGTCAGGGGTGAAAAAGCGCAGAATCATCCAAGGGCATCTTTTTTGTCTGATTTTATGCCACTATATTGTTGCTATTTATAATAACGTGCTACAGTGAGTACGACTCCCGGATATTGAGTGCAGAGTGGTATGTTGGTATATCAGAGCTTATCCGATATAGCGTTTGTGAGCCAGCTTTACATTGGATTGATTTACAATTGCATAATGGAGAGTCGTATCAATCTTAGTGTGACCGAGAAGTTTTTGTACCTGTTCGATCGGCATGCCTTTTTCAATTGCCATGGTCGCCATGGTGCGCCGGAATTTATGGGGATGGACATGGCGCACCTGTGATCTTTGCCCCAGCTTTTTCAGGCAGCGTTCAACTCCGGCGATGGTAAGACGATTCCATGGGGCATGCACGCTGACGAACAGAGCAGGATCGGAATCCGTTCGGGTTGCAAGATATTGTTGTAAATGGATTTTCGTTTTCGCATCAAAGTATACGGGCCGTTCTTTGTCGCCTTTTCCCAGAACGATACATTCGCGTTCGACAAAATTGATGTCAGAGCGGTTCAGTTTGACCAGTTCACCGACCCGGATGCCGGTGGATGTCAGGAGATCAATGATTGCCAGATCACGGGGGTGCGAACATTGATCGCGCAAAAGTTCCAGCTGCTCGTCAGAAAGAGTTTCTTTAACCTGTTGTGTGGTCTTTACTTTGTGGATGCGGCGCACCGGACTTTTCACAATATAATCTTCATCCTCCAGCCAGGCAAAAAAGGAGGACATGATTCGTCGGATATTATCAAGCGTAATTTTACTGGAATGTCTCGAATTCTGATAATTAGACAGATAAAGACGCAGATCATTGGTCTGGATATCACAGATGTTTTTCTGGAGCGTTTTGTCCATGCGTGAAAGCGTATTATAGTAGTAATCCAGCGTATTGTCAGAACACCCCTCGATCTTCTTGGCGGCAATAAAAAGCTGAATCAGTTTTTTGTTCTGTCTGGAATCAACAGCGGGCGTATCAATAGAACGATCCGGAAGATTGCAGGTGTCAAACACCTGATTTAATACGGTTTCCAGTATTCGGTTCTGATCAGGAGAAAGATGAGGCTGCATCAGATAGCGGATTTCATGGATAAGTTCAGATTTCATAAAAACACCCCTTTTTGAATTAAGTGTAACGTTTGGTGTAAAAATGGTCAAACAGACATGTTATGATG
>NZ_JAFBIZ010000198.1 GCF_021531995.1 Faecalicatena contorta | reverse complement strand
ACCGGGATGGACTGGCCGCTGGTGGATCTGTTGCATCGCCAGATGCATGGCAGAGTAGCCAAGCCGGGACGGGATAAACGCTGAAGGCATCTAAGCGTGAAGCCCCCCTCAAGATGAGATATCCCTACGTAAAGTAGTAAGACCCCTTGAAGACGACGAGGTAGATAGGTCAGAGGTGGAAGTGTGGTAACACATGGAGCTGACTGATACTAATCGGTCGAGGGCATGACCAAGCAAGGTGATAGGTAAATGGATGATATTTCTTGTATGCAGTTTTGAAGGTACATACCTTTTATAAGGCCCAGTGGCTCAGTTGGTTAGAGCGCCGCCCTGTCACGGCGGAGGTCGAGAGTTCGAGTCTCTTCTGGGTCGTTATGGGATCATAGCTCAGCTGGGAGAGCATCTGCCTTACAAGCAGAGGGTCATAGGTTCGAGCCCTATTGGTCCCATTAAATAAGAAAATAATTGATATTTGGATGGATTCCCGAGTGGCCAAAGGGGACAGACTGTAAATCTGCTGCAAATTGCTTCGGTGGTTCGAATCCACCTCCATCCATTAGCCGTAAGGCGCGTGCCGATGTGGCTCAATTGGCAGAGCAGCTGATTTGTAATCAGCAGGTTATCGGTTCGAGTCCGATCATCGGCTTAGTCTGAAAGGACTACAATTTCATATCGCGGGGTGGAGCAGTCTGGAAGCTCGTCGGGCTCATAACCCGAAGGTCGTAGGTTCAAATCCTGCCCCCGCAACTCACACATATTTATATGTGTTAAGCCCAGATAGCTCAGTCGGTAGAGCAGAGGACTGAAAATCCTCGTGTCGCTGGTTCGATTCCGGCTCTGGGCATTTTGTTTGCTAACAATTGAATAAGGGCGTGTAGCTCAGGTGGTAGAGCACTTGACTTTTAATCAAGTTGTCCGGGGTTCGAATCCCCGCACGCTCAGGAATGAGAGAACGTAAATCCTTTTTTGGATTTGCGTTTTTTTTGTTGAAAATGACAAAAATATGTGATATGATAACAGTAGATTGTTGACAATCTACTATATCTAAAGGAATCTAACTGTATGGGAAAATTATCACATTGTACGTTAAGAGAAAAAATTGTAGAAGAGATAAGAACTAAGATTCTCGATCAGGAATTGATTCCTGGCATGAGAATCATAGAGCAGGATCTGGCAAAAGAATTTGGAGTGAGCCGCGGACCGATCAGGGAGGCTCTTCGTCAGCTGGAACAGGAAGGCATGGTTGAGTATAAGAGAAATGCAGGGTGCTCTGTTCGTAAAGTGACTCTGGATGATATAAAAGAAATTTATATGATTAGCTCGAATTATGAGATTCTGGCAGTTCAGTCTTATAACGGTAATTTTTCTGATGAAGATATCAGGAGAATGGATACGATTCTTGAATTGATGAAGAATTTGAAAGATGCGAATTATAAAACAGTTGTTTCACTTGACTGTCTGCTTCACAGGGTGATTATTGAAAGAGCAGGATTATCACGTCTTGAAAAAGTCTGGACAGACATGAATTATGGAAATATACTCAGCTGTTATGCAGGAAATCAGGACATAAAGGAGATTGAAAAAAGACAGTATCCGATACATAAAAAACTGGTAGATGCGTGTAGAACAAGGGATACGCAGGTAATATGCGACGCAATTTCTGATCATTATAACCTGACAGTGAACAGGGTATTAAAGGAAGGAAATTAGGCAATGATTCTTTGGAAGTACAAATATTTTGTTGATGTTATTGACAGCAAAAGTTTTACAAAAGCAGGAAAGAAAAATTTTGTATCGCAAACTGCAATTAGTCAACAGATATCTTCGCTGGAAAAAAGTGTAGGTGGAAAGCTTATCGACAGAGGCAACGGAGAGATTGTAGTAACTGAATTGGGGCAGATCGTGTATGATAAGGCGAAAGAAATGCTTCGTTTGAACGAGGAGATGTCAAAGGAGATACAGCAGTTGAGGGAAAAGCCTGTGATTGATATAGGAGTGGATTCTTCTATCAATCGCATTTTCTGGGATAAGCTTCAGAATGTTATCAGAAGTAATTATAAGGACTCTGAAGAGAGATTTGGGTTTTGTAAAATTGATCCCAGAGAAGGCGGCAGGATGCTGGAGGCAAATAAACTGGATATTTTTATCGGATATGGAATTCCGGTGCCTGATATGAAAATGGAGTTAGAAGAGGAGGTTCTTTGTGAAAGTCCGATCGGTGTCTATGTAGGAAGTCATACTGCTCTGAAAGATAAAAAAGAGCTCATGCTTAAGGATCTGGAAGGGTATAGAAGATATGAAACAAAAGTGTATCCCTGCAGTATACAGAGGGCTTTAAAAGATGAGGCGGAAGCTTCGGAGGAACAGCTTCAGGAAGATATATCTGCTTACGATAATATTGATACCATGAAGTTAAAAGTAGAATTTAATGATGGATACGCATTCGCTGACAGTCGTTTTTTTTCATATGAGGATGGTGAAATTCGATTGTTATCAGATTACAGGGAATCCTGTAATTTGAAATTATTTTATCG
>NZ_JAFBIZ010000197.1 GCF_021531995.1 Faecalicatena contorta | reverse complement strand
TTCATAAATACTATCTGCATCTAATCCGTATTTTTTAATCAACTGTACTGCCGGTCCGGACTCACCAAATGTGTCGTTAACACCAATCTTCATTACTTTTGCAGGTGCTTTTTCTGCAACCACATCACATACAGCACTTCCCAATCCGCCAATTACAGAATGTTCTTCTACCGTTACGATCTTTCCAGTCTTTGCCGCTGCTGCAATCACGGTTTCTTCATCCAACGGTTTAATCGTATGCATATTGATTACTTCTGCACTGATTCCATCTTCCGCCAGTTTTTCTGCTGCGATCAGAGACTCAGATACCGGAAGTCCGGATGCGATAATTGTTACATCTGTACCTTCACGCAGTGTAATCGCCTTTCCAAGTTCAAATTTATATTCCGACGTATCATTGATTACCGGAACTGCCAGTCTTCCAAAACGAAGATATACCGGTCCAACATATTCATATGCTGCTTTTACTGCTGCCTTCGCTTCCACGTCATCGGAAGGATTGACTACCACCATTCCCGGAATCGTTCTCATCAAAGCAATGTCTTCATTACACTGATGGGTTGCCCCATCTTCTCCTACTGAGATTCCCGCATGTGTTGCCCCGATTTTTACATTTAACTTCGGATATCCGATGGAGTTACGAATCTGCTCGTAAGCACGTCCTGCTGCAAACATTGCGAAGGAACTTGCAAATGGTACTTTTCCGGTTGTTGCAATTCCTGCCGCAACGCCCATCATATTACATTCTGCAATTCCACAGTCAATATGACGTTCCGGAAATGCTTTTTTAAACGTTCCTGTCTTTGTAGCAGCTGCAAGATCGGCATCCAGTACTACAATATCTTCATGTTCTTTTCCAAGTTCAACCAAAGCATTACCGTAGCTTTCTCTTGTTGCGATTTTCTTTACTTCTGACATAATGCTTCACCTACCTTTTCTAAGTCTGCCATAGCGACTGCATACTGCTCGTCATTCGGAGCACTTCCATGCCACGCCACCTGATTTTCCATGAAGGAAACACCTTTTCCTTTTACTGTCTTCGCGATAATCGCTGTTGGCTGTCCCTTTGTAGCACGTGCTTCTTTAAATGCAGCGTCAATCTCATCAAAATCATTTCCATTAATGTTGATTACATGGAAATTAAATGCCTCAAATTTCTTATCAATCGGATAAGGAGAGTTCACTTCATCAATTGGTCCATCAATCTGAAGATTGTTATTATCCACAATCACTACCAGATTGTCAAGTTTACGAAATCCTGCCAGCATGGCAGCTTCCCATACCTGACCTTCCTGAATCTCACCATCTCCAAGCAGAGTATAAACTCTGTAATCGTCTCCTGATAATTTTGCAGAAACAGCCATTCCAACTGCAGCAGAAACTCCCTGTCCCAGAGAACCACTGGACATATCTACTCCCGGAATATGTTTCATATCCGGATGTCCCTGCAGGTAGGATCCTACTTTACGAAGCGTTGTCAGATCTTCTACCGGGAAAAATCCTCTGTTCGCCAAAGCAGAATAGTATCCTGGCGCTGTATGTCCTTTGGAAAGTACAAAACGGTCGCGATCTGCTTTTTTCGGATCCTCCGGATCAATATTCATTTCTTCAAAATAAAGATAAGTGTAAATATCAGCAGCAGACAATGAGCCGCCCGGATGTCCGGATTTTGCGCTGTGAACAGCTGCAATGATCCCCTTGCGGACTTCATTTGCCGTCTTCATCAACTCTAATTTGTTCATTTTCATCCTCCTAAAATTCTGTTTTCTGATTCAGATTATTCTCCAAACACTGCTTTATAATCAGCTTGGAATTTTGCAATACCTGCATCTGTCAGAGGATGCTTTGTCATCTGCTCAATTACTTTATATGGAACAGTAGCAATATCAGCTCCTGCAAGTGCACAGTCTGTTACATGCATTGGGTGACGAACACTTGCTGCAATAATCTCTGTTTCGATTCCTGCAATTTCAAAGATCTGGGCGATCTCGGAGATCAGATCTGTTCCTCTTACAGAAATATCATCCAGACGTCCAAGGAACGGAGATACATAAGTTGCACCTGCTCTTGCTGCAAGAAGCGCCTGATTTGCAGTAAAGATCAAAGTAACATTTGTCTTGATGCCTTCAGAAGACAACTGCTTACAAGCCTTTAATCCTTCTACAGTCATCGGGATCTTAACAACCATATTCGGATGGATATTTGCAATCTCTCTTCCCTCTTTGATCATTCCTTCTGCATCAACTGTTGTTGCCTTTACTTCACCACTGATTGGTCCATCTACAATAGAAGCAATCTCTGCGATTACATCTTCGAATATTTTCCCTTCCTTGGCAATCAGAGATGGATTTGTTGTCACTCCACAGATAACCCCCATATCATTTGCTTTTCTAATGTCTTCCACATTAGCTGTGTCAATGAAAAATTTCATTTTTCTTCCTCCTTTTTTTGCTGTTAATATGTTTCACTTACCACTTGTCTGAATTATAACTTATGCTATGAATATTGGTCAATAGCCTCTGTTTTTATTAGTAATTTTCCTTATTAATATTATTATTTTATTAGTTTCATTTTT
>NZ_JAFBIZ010000196.1 GCF_021531995.1 Faecalicatena contorta | reverse complement strand
TGATTATTCCGGGCGATTAGCCCATGCGCTGAAGCGCGTTCAGCGCATGGGTATCGCCGTTTAGCAAAGGCTGGTCGCAGTTCAGCCCAGGTCATCAAGCATGTGATAAATGCTGCCGCATATTAACATCACCGGTTTCGATCCAAGTAGTGTTATGCGCGAAGCGCTCTACGATGGACTCGGCATAAGTCCCGCCTCGCAGCCGCTTGACCCAATCCTCGCGCTTATAAAGCGTACAGAAAATCGTGGACGTACTGTCAAACCGGCGTTCCGTCAATTCAAGGATAAACTCGACATCTACTTTGGACAATTCCGGCATAAGCCATTCATCCAGAACAAGCACCTTGAAAGCTGCATACTTGTTCAGCACCTTGTTCTTTCCGCCGGGAAGCACTGATTTCTCAGCGTATTCTTCCAGAAGATCAGGGAGGCGGATGTATCGGGTTTTATGTAGTTGTCTGCAGGCTTCTTTTGCCATCGCACACCCCAGGAAGGTTTTCCCAGAACTAGGATATCCCTGGAACACAACGCTGCGGCATTCGTCAACGAACCTGCAGCTAGCCAGATCTGCAATAATGCCCCTGTTGAGAGGTCGTTTGTCAATGTAAAGGATGTCGTGAATGTCTGCCTTTGGGAGCCGGAGCTTTGCAGTCTTAATCAACCGGTGTACCTTGTCGTTATACTTTCTCTGATAAACACTGTCTGTAAGGAGCTGAAAACGGTCGTCAAAGGGAAGAGCCAGCGTCTGTGTATCCTGTTGTTGTATTTCGAGTTCATCAATGAATTCGCCGATATTCATGAGGCGGAGTTTTCTTCTGGTCTCATCATTTAGCATCAGAATCCCCTCCCTTCCGGTAATAATCGCTGCCACGGAGATATCCCATGGAGGAGTCATCAGCAGAAGAATCGGAAGCGGCTTCCAGCTGTTCTTTATAACTGATGTCTTGATTCGTTGTTAGGATTGCTTTAAGGTGATGGTAACGGGGCACTTTAATCCCTCTGCTGATAGCAAGCTCACAGGCGGTTTCCAGACGGGCATCTGTATACGTTCTGCTGAGGCGGAGTATGGCAAGGCAGGGATTATAGCCCTGTTCTTTTATACCGACGCTGCCAAAGATGCGGTCGATGACCTGTCTGGTCGATTTCCCGACTGAACTTGCCCAGTTTTTGATCCGCTCGTCATCCCACTGAACGATGTTGCGAAATGCAGGCGGCATGTCTTCCGGATGCGTGGAATACTTATTCTTCATGTAATCCGGAAAGCGGTTGTGTGTCGTCAGACGCTCCCCTTTGTGATAAAGTTCCACGAAGCGGTCCGTTACTTTGAGGTCGACCTTCTTCTTCGCGTACTGGTACGGGCATGAATACCTGTTTTTCTTGTACACGACATGGAAGTCGAGGTTGACGGCACGATCATAGACCCACTCTGCAATCTCATAAGGAACATCAGGAAGCGGTCTCAGGAAATCCCGTTCTTCCTGCAGCACCTCATAACGACTCCCTTCACGTTTTTGAAATGCCTCATGGTTGAACTTATGGAGCTTGTCAGAAACAGCCTTCTTGAGCTCTGCGAAGGAGTAATACACGTCGTTACGGCATCGGGCGATGATAGACGTTGCGATCTTCCCGACAGTGCCTTCTACAGATGGTTTCTGCTTCGGCTTTCTTACACCGGCAGGCATGATTGCGGTCATGTAATGTGATCCAAGAGCCGCGTAATCATCTGTCAAAATGATCTCGCCTTCCTTTGGATGAGACACGACACCAGTTTTGAGGTTATCGCATACTGTCCGTATCGGGGCGCCGCCAAAGTACTCATACATACGGATATGGCACCGGATAAAGGTGTCCATCTTCATATCCAGACACGGTTCTACGTACGAATACTGGCTGTACGGGAGTGTTCCGACGAACAGATAGACAGTGATCAGTTCACCGTTGCTCATGTCCACGTAGTGCATAGTTGGTCCGGACCAATCGACCTCTGCCCGCTCACCGGGCTTGTGCTCGAGGTGGTTGGTGAGACGATTGGCGACAGTGAATTCGGCGTATCCCTCGTTAAACTTGGTCTTGCCCATGGGGATCTCCCCATTCCGTTCACAGCGGTCGACATACTCCTCATGGAGAAGCTTGAGGGTCACGCCTACTTTTTTCAGTTCCTGATGTACATGCTCGTAGTCAGGATCTCCGTACATGGTCTCGTTCGCAAATTTCTGCGGATAGAAAATGCGATAGACCTCCGATTCGTCAAGGACGCGGATATCATCGTAATGGATACCTTTCTCATCAGCGATGTTGAAAACCTCACTGACAGAGTGCCTTGAGATGTGTCTTGTGGATGCGATCGCACTTCGAGACAATCCTGCATCCCGAAGCTCCATGATGAGCTTCACATTAATTTTTCTGGCCATTCTTTTGGCCTCCCTTCGTTAGATTTGGAGCGATACTCCTTCTATAATTCTAACGAACGAAAGGTCAAAATGAATAAGAGTTAATAAATGGACTGATCTGCGATCGGCATGTGCCGAAACGCGGATTGTATCAAATGGGCTGATGCGCGGTCTGACTGCGCTAAACTGCGGCATGGGTGGGCCGGAGACCCGGAATAATCA
>NZ_JAFBIZ010000195.1 GCF_021531995.1 Faecalicatena contorta | reverse complement strand
ATATGTAACACATAATAACGATGTTACATTTTGCATATATAAATTACATTTGTAATTATGGAAAGGGGATGTAGTAAAAATAATTAAGAAGTACTTGCAGATACATACAGGATAATAGTTCAGTCATAAAACGCAAGAAATGAGTTTAAGTTTTGTTGATAAAAGGGTGATTTAAGATGTACAATAGACCTATCAAGAGAAACTAAAGGAGATAGGTTTATGAAAAGCGAAAACATGTCGGAAGAACTATGGAATGAATATCGAAGAGTTGCTTACTATTATTATAAAGAGGGACTGACGCAGGAAGCTATCGCAAAAAGAATGAAAATGTCACGTCAACGGGTAAATCGAATCGTCAGTGCCTGTGTAGAACTCGGAATTGTAAAAATTTCAATAGAAGATTTAGACAAATGCAATCTTGAATTAGAAGCAAAGCTTGAACAGAAATATAAGCTAAATGAAGTCAGAATCATAGACAATATAGTAGATGAAAGTATGATACAGGAACTGGGAATTGCCGCCGGAAGTTATCTGAAAAGTATTATTCAGGAGAAGGATATTATCGGTGTGACCAGAGGAAGAACGACAGCTGCCATGGTTGATAACTGGATTCCGATGTCCCCCTGCCCGAAAGACCTTACAGTAACTCAGTTGATTGGAAGCAGCAAAGAACAGGATTCACATATGGGAGTAGACAGACTTGTTTATCGTCTTGCCGAGATACTCAATGCCAAGGAGTCTATTGTGTATGCTCCTGTAATCTTACACAGCGAAGAGTTAAGAGAGTCATTTACGAATGACCCATATTTTCTGGAAGCCTATAATGTGATTAAAAATTGTACGATAGCTGTGGTAGGTATAGGAACTGCACACAGTCAATGGAAGCATATGGTTTCTCTGTACGATTCAGACAATGATGAACAAGTGAAGTGGGCTTCGGATGTTGTGGGTGAAGTATGTACACATTTCTTTGACAAAAATGGAAATGTTGTTATTCCACCGTTCAGAAACAGAATCCTTTCTATTACATTGGATGATTACAAAAAAATACCGGTTCGAATTGGTGTAGCAGGAGGCGTGGATAAAGTAGAAGCCATTCGTGCAGCACTGAAGGGCGGGTATGTGAACGTATTGATTACTGACTTGCATGTGGCAGAATTACTGGCAGAATAATCAGGGGTGGGATTAATTCCGCCCTGACAAAAGAAGGAAAGGAGAACTATCATATTAGTGATTTCCCTTTTGCATTGGTGTGGTAAAAGTGAAAGTATATGTCAAATAGTAATCAGGGTGGTTCATTAGGATTATGGACTTGTGTGGCAATGATTGCCGGTGGAATGATTGGAAGTTCCATTTTTTCATTATCAGGTTTAACAATCACATCCGCTGGTCCTGCAGCGATTTTAACATGGGCAATTGCAGCTGTTATCATGTTATGCTATGGGTTAGTGTGTGCGGAGCTGTCAACACGATTCCCAAAATCAGGAGGTGTATTCGTATTCCCTTCCAAAGCACTTGGAAAGACGGAAAAACATGGACAAATATGGGGCTGGATTTCAACATGGGGTTATATTAATGCAAATATTGTAGCAATTGCATTTGCGGCAATCTATGTAGGAACATACTTAAGTGTTGGGTTCCCTGTTTTTGCAAATATGCAGATTCCATTAGCTATTATTTCAGTTATATTTATTTTTGCTCTGAACAGTGTGAAGTTCTCAACAGCAGGAAAAGTAAACAATATATTAGTATTAGGTCTTGTAGTTGCGATGTTTATTTACATTGGGCTTGCTTTTGGAAGTGGTGCATGGGAAAGTGCAGCTTTAACACCGTTTTTTTCACAGGGAGCAGCGGGAAACACAGGTTTTCTTGCAATGGTTCCGACAGCAATGACAGGATACGGATCTATTGTTGCAATGGCATTTATGGTATCTGAGGTAAAGGACCCAAACAGAAATGTGCCAAAATCAGTATTGATCGCAATGATCGTTGTTTTGACTTTATATCTGGGAATTATTTTTGCAACTGTGGGTATGGTTTCAGCCGGTTTCCTTATGGAGAATCCGGGAATGCAGTTTATTCCGTTATATGCAGCAGCATTTACAAAGTTGGCAGCTTATCCATGGGTATCCAAAGTCATTTCAATTGCAGCATTGCTGGCACTTCTTACAACAATGCTTACAGTCATGTCTTTGACTTCAAGAGCAATCCAGGCATCTGCTGAAAAAGGAATTATGCCAAAGAAACTTGCTGAGAATAACAAAGCAGGTGTTCCGGTTTATGCGTCAGTTGTTGTTGCAGTTCCATGTATGGCTATTTCCTGCTTCCCGCAGTTTACATCTACAATTGTAAGCTTTGGAGCGTTATTTGCAGCGGTAACAATCAGTATTAATATTATTTCTTTATTAGTTGCCAGAAAGAAGTTTGAACTTCCGGAAGGTGCATTCAGAGCTCCGGGTGGTAATCTGCTTCCGGTAGTTGCACTTGCATTGATTATTATCTGTTATATTCCGGATGTAATCAAAGGTGGATGGTTGATCTGGGCATATTCTGTTGCATGGTACATTGTAGGAGTCATTTTCTACAAAGTTAGAACAAAGAAGAACCAGGATATGGAATAATAC
>NZ_JAFBIZ010000194.1 GCF_021531995.1 Faecalicatena contorta | reverse complement strand
ATATGAAAAAGAAATTGCAACAAATGATAGCAATATTCCTGACACTTTCGTTAGTGTTGGGCGTAATTTCTCTCGATACGTTTGCTTCTGTCTCGCTGGGCAGTGTCGGTGAAAATTCTATTATTGCTAAAAAGGAATATTCTCTTGTTCCCGGAATCACTGAAACAGATATTACTCTAAATAATGATGAGGGTACATATCAAAATAAAGGTTATGTCATGGAAATAGATTTGTCCAATCCAGATGTAACAATGAAAGCGGGATATAAAAATTACGACGGATCAACTTATGGTATGCAGACGTCTACAGGGCAGGCTGAAGCTGCTGAAAAAGCATTAAAGAAAGAAAATCCTAACGCAAATGTAGTGGGTATTGTAAATGCAAATTTCTTCAATATGTCTACGGGTGAGCCATTAGGTGCATTAGTTATGAATGGTACAGTGTACCACGATACTTCTGCAGGATACGCATATTTTGCAATTTTGAAAGATGGATCTGCAGAAATACGGGATGGAAAAACACCGCTTGATGATAATGTAGTTGAAGCAATGGCTGGTGATACAATTCTCGTTAAAAATGGTAAAAATGTTATAGGATCTGGTTCGAGTTATGCAGAAAACTCAAATCCAAGATCTGCTGTCGGAATCAGAGAAGATGGTTCTGTTGTGCTGTTCTGTGTAGACGGGAGACAGGCACCAACATCTTGTGGTTTATCGTATTCTGATGTTGCCGATGTTATGATTGGTCTTGGATGTGTAACGGCTTTAAATTTTGATGGCGGAGGTTCTGTTACTTTTGCAACGGAAAGAGAAGGTACAAATGAGCTTACAGTAAAAAACAGTCCATCAGATGGTTATGAAAGAGCTGTTTCTGGTACTTTAATGTGTGTATCAACCGCAGAACCAAGTGGAACTTTCGATCATGCGGCGTTAAATCCTACAGGAACTATCTATACACCAGGATCTACTGTAGAGTTTTCTGCAATTGGTGTAGATTCTGCAGGAGGTTCTGCAGAATTACCAGAAGATCTTACTTGGACATTAGCAGATAATAGTACAGACATGGGAAAAATAGATAAATCTACAGGAGTGTTTAAAGCAACTGAAGATGTTACTGGCACAGTAAATATCCAAGTTGAAAGCGAAGGGAATGTAGTAGGTACAACATCCATTGAATTACGTGCTCCAGATGCATTGTCCTTTTTAAATGAATCTATCAACCTGGACTATGAACAGGAAAGTAATTTGGGGTTAACAGCAACATATAATGGTAGTGAAGTTGCTTTAAAAGATGGAGATATTAATTGGTTAATTGAAGACAGTACAGCTGGTTCTTTTTCAGGAAATATATTTAAAGCAGCTGCAAATAATGAATCTCATAACTTGTCTGTGTCCACAAAAGTAACAGCAACATCAAAATGGGACGATACAGTAACAGCGTCGATTACAGTTGGTGTAGGAACGGCTCCTGTTGTTGTTATGGATGGTGGAGATGCTGATGGCCTGGATTATAACAATGTTGCTTATGTGCATGCAGCCGCAAATGGTGGTGGATTGGAATACGAAACACATGCTGATGATCATGGAGATGTTATCGTTGTACATTATATAAATGGAAATGGATCATCAAGAGGTGGTGTGGCATCAGCAGAACAAGTTGGAATTGATAATGGAGAAGTTCGTTTCGGTGAAAAGGCATTAAAGCTAAATTATGATTTTACTGGAATAAATGGAATTGAAGGTGCATGTGTTGGTTTTGCTGAAGATATTACCATAGAGGGAAGTCCTACAGGTATTGGATTTTGGTGTTATGCACCTGAAAATACTCCAAATCTTTGGGTTAGAATTCGAGTAAAGGACGGCGCAGGAACAATTCGTACACTTGATTTTACAGATCGATATGACCAGGCAACAGATGGTACCTGTGGAGGTATTAACTGGGTTGGGTGGAAATATTTAGAGTGTGACCTAAGTGCTGTCCAGGGCCCTATTACTTTACTTGGTGGAGAAACGATTCGTATCATGGACACAAATGGCGCATATGGAAAGAATGATATAGCCACCAATGCCGGTATGGGTACAATTGTGTGCCAGAAAGATGATAGTGGAAATATTGTTTATGGCCCGACTTATGTAGGTCATCAAAAAGGTTATTTGTATATGGATAACTTACAACTCGTATATGGCACAAATAATGCAGATACAGATAATCCGACCATTAACATGATTAAGGCTGGTAGTAGCCTTGATTTGGCAGAAGAAATAGCAGCAGATGGATCAACTGAAATTAATAGTAATGAAATTACATTTTATTCTGAATTTTCAGATATAGAAAACGTAAATACAACAGGTATTGACTTGGGATATATTTATATAGACGGAGTTAATATGACAGAAAATGAGAACTGTGCGGTCAGTCTTACAGATGGCAAGCTTACATTAAATGGAATGAAGCTTGCAAACGGAACTCATTCTGTAAAAATATTGGTACGTGACGGGGAGGGAAATGAAGCAACCGTAACAAGAACATTTAATGTAAATGGTACGGATTCTTCATTGACTGCTGTAAATTTAGTTCCTGTAAGTGAGAATGCATTTCTTGGCAGTACATATCAGATGGCTTTAACTTCTAATAAGATAGAAGATGTAAAAGGTGTTGATAC
>NZ_JAFBIZ010000193.1 GCF_021531995.1 Faecalicatena contorta | reverse complement strand
GATAACGAGAGGATAGAAAAGCATAAATATAAATTTTTTTGTATACATATTCCGAACAGAATAAATCTGATGGGAATGCTTGGATATTGAGGAAAAATGTGATAAAATTACAACTAAATGTAGTTAATTCAAGTAATTTTGGAAAGAATGTTGGTGTGAGGTGACAATTTATGAAAGTATCAACAAAAGGTCGGTATGCCCTGCGAATTATGATTGATCTTGCAGAGCACGAAAATGGAGAATATATCCGTCTGAAAGATATATCTGCAAGGCAGGGAATTACGTTAAAGTATATGGAACAGATCATGCCACTTCTTACGAAGGCTGGCTATGTTCGAAGCTACCGGGGGAATAACGGAGGATATATGTTGGCAAAGCCGGCCGGTGAATATACGGCAGGTGATATTATCCGTACCACAGAGGGAAGTCTGGCTCCGATTGCATGTCTGGACGATCAGCCCAATCGATGTGAGAGAAAAGATCAGTGTGCAACGATTACTTTCTGGGAAGGATTGTGGAATGTGATTAATGAATATGTTGACAGTGTGACTCTGGAAGATCTGATAAAGCAGCATCGGGCGATGCCGGGATATGAGGAAATCTAATCTGCCGGGGGCAACAGGATGTATAGATAGAGGAGAACGGGGATTGTCGCAAAATATGTTTCTGTTATTTTGCAACAATCCTTTTTTCGTGTTTTATTATGGAAAATAGAGCTAAAAAAGTAAAAGAGCTGATGCTGGACAGACTGGGAGTGGATCATTTTGAGATTCGACAGAAAAAGGATCTGGAATGAAAGGAATCGGTACTGTGCCGATGACATTTATCCGGGCACCTTACATTGCAGATGCAGAAGGTCAGGCTGAAGTGCTGGCAGAAGTGGATGGAAGAATTGTAGCTGCAAGGCAGGGAAATCAATTGGTGACGGCATTCCACCCGGAACTGGATGATGATCTTCGTGTTCACCAATACTTTCTGAATATGATTTGTTAAAATGAACAAAACATAGTTGACAAATAGGATATTGAGTGATATATTAACTTCAACAAGAAAAAAGCATACTGAAAAGATAGGAAAGGTAGGAGAATATAATGTCAAAGATTTATAAAGGAGCCCTGGAATTGATCGGTAATACGCCGCTTGTTGAAGTTAAGAATATAGAAAAAGAGCTTGGACTGGAAGCGAGAGTTCTGGTAAAGCTTGAATACTTCAATCCGGCAGGAAGTGTGAAAGACAGAATTGCAAAAGCCATGATTGAAGATGCAGAAGCCAAGGGAGTATTAAAAGAAGGTTCTGTTATCATTGAACCAACATCCGGAAATACAGGAATCGGTCTTGCGTCCATAGCGGCAGCAAAGGGATATAGAATCATCCTTACTATGCCGGAGACGATGAGTGTTGAGCGAAGAAATATCCTGAAAGCATATGGTGCAGAGATTGTCCTTACAGAAGGCGCAAAAGGAATGAAGGGAGCTATTGCGAAAGCAGAGGAACTTGCAAAGGAGATTCCGGACAGCTTCATTCCGGGTCAATTTGTAAATCCTGCGAATCCGGAAGCACATAGAAGTACAACAGGACCGGAGATTTGGAATGATACAGACGGAGCGGTGGATGTGTTCATAGCAGGCGTCGGAACGGGCGGAACATTGACAGGTATCGGTGAGTATCTGAAATCTAAGAAGCCGGAAGTTCAGATCGTGGCTTTGGAACCATCTGCGTCTCCGGTACTTTCTGAAGGTCAGGCAGGTCCGCATAAGATTCAGGGAATCGGAGCAGGTTTTGTACCGGATGTTCTCAATACAGGCGTGTATGATGAGATATATAAAGCAGAGGCAGAAGAAGCTTTCCAGACAGCAAAGCTACTTGCAAAAAAGGAAGGTGTGCTGGTAGGTATTTCCTCTGGAGCAGCACTTGCCGGAGCAATTGCACTTGCGAAACGTCCGGAGAATAAAGGAAAGACGATTGTGGCGTTACTTCCAGATTCCGGAGACAGATATTATTCAACCCCATTGTTTACAGAATAATCAGGAACAGGAGCTTGGAGATATTATATGAAATTATCAAAAAAGAGCAGATATGGTCTGCGGGCACTCATTGATCTGTCCGTGAATTCCAAGCATGAGCAGGTAGCACTTAACAGCATTGCAGAGCGTAATCAGATATCTCCGCAATATCTGGAACAGGTATTTGCCGGTCTTAGAAAGGCTGGAATTGTAAAAAGCATCAAGGGATCACAGGGCGGCTATTTTTTGAGTCGTCCTGCCAGTGAGATATCGGTGGCTTCCGTAATTGAAGCGCTGGAGGGAAATTATCGTCTCGAAGATGAAGCGTTGCCGGAAGAAGGTGGCTGCAGGGCTAATATTCAGGCAATCCAGAATCTTTTGATTGATACTGTGAATCAAAAGACAGAGGAAATTCTCAATTCTATTACACTGCATGACCTGGAAAAAGAAGCACAGGAATACACGGATTACGGTCAGGATATGTATTATATCTGATTTTATGAATAACACTTTTAAAGTGCGTGAAAAATCCTTTTGGAGGGGGCGTTGCAAAATAGATGAGTAATCATCTATGGAGCATCGCTCTCTTTTTGTGTCTGAAAACAGAAAACGGACTCCGAAGAGTCCGTCAATCATGGTATAATAAGTTATGACGAGTAACTTAA
>NZ_JAFBIZ010000192.1 GCF_021531995.1 Faecalicatena contorta | reverse complement strand
CTATAATACCGAATTTCACTGACTGTTGTCAACAGATTTCGACTCTTTTTTTATTTTTGTACAATCTATTTGCGAATCACCTTTCTGGGGGCTTTCATAAAAAATCCTTCAATAATTGAATCATTGGGTTCAAATATAATCTGTTTGATCTCCCCTCCATTTGATACGATCAGCGCATACTGATCTGCATTTCCTTCTCCTGATGTATAATCATAGGTTTTTGCTTTTTTATATTGCATCAGTTCCACTGCTCCTACCGGCGCAAGAATCTCCAACTGATCTAAACTTACGGAAAGAAGTCGTTTTCTTTTCGACTTATTCATGATCTTATCAATATCAAGATCTCCATTTACAAATAAATACTCATATTCCACATTCATGCTGCGGAACATAATAACATCAACAATGATTAAGATTACTGTAATAAGAAGTCCAAATGAGAACATGAATATGGCAAACACGGATACGATCGTAAGCGCGACAAGAAGCGCTCTGATCATGAGATCTTTCATGCCTGTCTGTTTTTTAATCAATTGTTCTGTGTAAAAGTCATCCATGGTTTTTTCCTCCAAGCTTATTATACTTACTGCCATTGTACCACATATCATGACAAAAAGAAAACTCCTCATAAGAGGAGTTTTCAAAAAGTTTATAATCTGTTACATCATTCCCATTCCCGGGTTGCCGCCTGCCGGCATAGCCGGTGTATCTACCTTGATGTCAGCCACAACAGACTCTGTTGTCAGCAATGTAGATGCTACGCTTGTTGCATTCTGAAGTGCACTTCTTGTAACCTTTGCCGGATCAAGAATACCTGTCTCAACCATATCAACATACTCTTCTGTCAGAGCATTGAATCCGGTTCCCACTTCAGATTCTCTTACTTTATTGATAATCACAGCACCCTCGAGTCCTGCATTGGCTGCAATGTGGAACAGCGGAGATTCCAGTGCCTTTAATACAACCTTTGCACCTGTCTTCTCATCACCTTCCAGAGTTTCCGCAACCTTTGCAACTTCTTTTGCAGCGTGAATATAAGCAGATCCGCCACCAGAAATAATACCTTCTTCTACGGCTGCTCTGGTCGCATTCAGAGCATCTTCCATACGAAGTTTTGCTTCTTTCATCTCAGTTTCAGTAGCAGCACCAACACGGATAACAGCTACACCGCCTGCCAGTTTTGCAAGTCTTTCCTGTAATTTTTCTCTGTCAAAATCAGATGTGGTCTCTTCAATCTGTCCCTTGATCTGTGCAACACGGTCAGCAATTGCAGCTTTATCACCCATGCCATCAACGATAACCGTATTTTCTTTCTGAACCTTTACAGATTTTGCACGTCCAAGCTGATCAAGAGTAACTTCCTTCAGATCCATTCCCAGTTCATCAGAGATTACTTCTCCGCCTGTCAGGATTGCGATGTCACGAAGCATTTCTTTTCTTCTGTCCCCATATCCCGGTGCTTTAACAGCTACTACATTGAAAGTTCCGCGAAGCTTGTTAACGATCAGAGTTGTAAGCGCCTCTCCTTCAATATCTTCAGCGATGATCAGAAGTCTTGCACCGCTCTGTACAATCTGCTCCAATACCGGAAGGAGTTCCTGAATATTAGAAATCTTTTTGTCTGTAACCAGAATATAAGGATCATCCAGATTTGCTTCCATCTTATCCATATCGGTTGCCATATATGCAGAAATATATCCACGATCAAACTGCATACCTTCTACCAGGTCAAGCTCTGTCTTCATGGTCTTGGATTCTTCAATTGTAATAACGCCATCGTTAGAAACTTTTTCCATAGCGTCTGCTACCATCTGGCCAACACCTTCATCACCTGCGGAAATAGATGCAACCTTTGCGATCTGGTCTTTATCTTTTACTTTACTGGACATCTTTGCAATTGCCTCAACTGCAACATCTGTCGCTTTTTTCATACCTTTACGAAGAATGATCGGATTAGCGCCTGCTTCCAGGTTCTTCATTCCTTCATGTACCATAGCCTGTGCAAGTACGGTAGCTGTTGTTGTTCCATCTCCTGCCACATCATTGGTCTTGGAAGCAACTTCTTTAATCAGCTGTGCACCCATGTT
Organism: Faecalicatena contorta; assembly: GCF_021531995.1. Taxonomy (GTDB): domain Bacteria; phylum Bacillota; class Clostridia; order Lachnospirales; family Lachnospiraceae; genus Dorea_A; species Dorea_A contorta_A. Next base: position 655 of record NZ_JAFBIZ010000192.1, on the reverse strand, counting down.
TTCAAATGCATCCTCAAGCTCAATTTCTTTTGCAATGGTCACACCATCATTTGTAATCAGCGGAGCACCGAATGACTTGTCAAGAACAACATTACGTCCTTTTGGTCCAAGTGTTACTCTAACTGTATTAGCAAGCTGATTTACGCCTGCTTCCAAAGCTCTTCTGGCTTCAGCGCCGTATTTGATTTCCTTTGCCATAATTGCATTCCTCCTAAAAATTATATGATATCTATTATGTCTGTGGTTTTATTACTTCTCTACGATTGCAAGAATATCATCCTGCTTTACAACAATATATTCCTCATCATCAAGTTCTACTGTTGTACCGGAATATTTAGAGTAGATAACCTGCTGTCCAACAGTTACATTCATTGTAACTTCCTTTCCGTCTACTGTTCCTCCAGGTCCAACTGCCACAACTTCTGCCTGCTGTGGTTTTTCCTTTGACTGTCCAGGAATCACAATTCCTGACTTTGTAGTCTCTTCTGCTACTAACTGTTTTAAAACAACTCTGTCGCCTAATGGTACTAATTTCATAATATAAGCCTCCTTATTGATTTCTATATTGTTAGCACTCAACAAAAGAGAGTGCTGAAAGATTCTAGATATAAAATAGCACTCTCTTTTCTTTTTGTCAACACAATTTATATTTAGT
>NZ_JAFBIZ010000191.1 GCF_021531995.1 Faecalicatena contorta | reverse complement strand
AATTAATCCTGCCCTGCATCCATACTTCTCCCCGGAATCTTCTTCCAATAGCCGGTTCTCCCATAACTTCCCCGACCGGGACACAGATATCAAAGGTAAGTTCATTTACCTCAAGTTTCATGATATACAACATTTCTTTCGTATATTCATTTTCCATCTTTTGATATTCCAGGATCTCACCCATAATTGAGTATCGGTCACACTCTACTCCGTAGGGCATAATATAGGTATCCACGATACTGAATACATCTTCTGTGATCAGTCTTCTGGATACTTCAGAATATGTATCAATATCTTCCAGTGTCAGGCTTTCTATTGCTGCAGGATCACCGGATTTTGCGGCGCTCATCAGCATCATTCTGTTTTGCGCTGTTTCCTGCTGCTTTTTTTCCTGTTCTTTATTCTTTTGTACCGGCAATAATATGGTTCCTCCATTACAGAGGCCAGCCAATGTAATGGAGGTATATTTTACAGATGTCTTATACAATTGCTTTTCTTTCAGATATTCAGGCAGATTCTGCAGATGAAAGATCAGACTGATTCCTATCTTCAGATCCTCACAGATCCCAACATATGCTTCCCGGTCAATTCTTCTCTCCACATATACGTCTGCATAGGATGTTATTCCTGTCCCTAAAAAATATGGAAGATAATAGCGCTGTGTAAATTCTTCGCGGATATCCATGTCTCCGAATACTGCAATTCCTATCCCCGCTCCATATTCTTTTTCGTATTCACAAAAATCTGTCTCTTCATCTAATACGATCAGATGATGTTCTGTGTATGATGTTTCAACCTGATCCAGTATTTCCTTCAATTGTCTTTTCTTATTAATTTTGCCAAATCCAATGGATTTCAGATATTGATGCATCGCATAGTCCTTATATTCAAATCTGATTATTTATTAGGTACAAGCTTAGTTGTTCCTCCCATGTATGGCTGAAGAACTTCTGGAATTCTAACAGTTCCGTCTTCCTGAAGATTGTTTTCAAGAAAAGCAATCAGCATTCTTGGAGGTGCAACTACTGTATTGTTCAATGTGTGTGCAAAATATTTACTTCCATCAGCACCTTTTACACGAATACCAAGTCTTCTTGCCTGAGCATCACCAAGATTTGAACAGCTTCCTACTTCAAAGTATTTTTTCTGTCTTGGAGACCATGCTTCTACGTCACATGATTTTACTTTCAGGTCTGCAAGGTCACCGGAGCAGCATTCCAGTGTACGAACAGGTATATCCATAGAGCGGAACAGGTCTACTGTGTTCTGCCATAATTTATCATACCAGATCTTGCTTTCTTCTGGTTTGCATACAACGATCATTTCCTGTTTTTCAAACTGATGAATTCTATATACTCCACGTTCTTCAATACCATGTGCCCCTTTTTCTTTGCGGAAGCATGGAGAATAACTGGTCAACGTCTGTGGAAGTTTTTCTTCTTCCAGCATGGTATCGATGAATTTACCGATCATAGAGTGTTCACTGGTTCCGATCAGATAAAGATCTTCTCCTTCGATCTTGTACATCATAGAATCCATTTCTGCAAAGCTCATAACACCGGTTACTACATTACTTCTGATCATGAATGGAGGAATGCAGTAAGTAAATCCACGATTAATCATGAAGTCACGTGCATAGGAAATAACTGCCGAATGAAGTCTTGCAATATCTCCCATCAGATAATAGAAGCCGTTTCCGGCTACTTTTCCGGCACTCTCAAGATCAATTCCATTGAAAGATTCCATAATCTCTGTATGGTATGGAATTTCATAATCAGGAACAACCGGATCACCATATTTTTGGATTTCTACGTTCTCACTGTCATCTTTTCCAATTGGAACAGAAGGATCGATGATATTAGGAATTGTCATCATGATCTTCTTAATGTTTGCTTCTACTTCTTTTTCTTCAGCAGATAATGACTCTACTCTTTCTGCATTTTCCTGAACTTTTTTCTTTAATTCTTCTGCTTCCTCTTTTTTACCCTGTGCCATACATGCACCGATCTGTTTTGATATTTTGTTTCTATCTGCACGGAGTGCTTCTACTTCCTGCTTGATATCTCTGTTCTTTTTATCTAATTCTAATACTTCATCTACCAGCGGCAATTTTTCATCCTGAAATTTTTTCTTAATATTCTCTTTTACTGCATCCGGATTATTTCTTACAAATTTAATATCTAACATTTTTTATCCTCCTCATGTTATCCTTTATTACTTTTTCTCAGTCTCCATGTTATAAGCATCATGAAAGATAGCCCGATCCAATGCTTCAGCTTCTTCTTCGGCCAGTTCTACATAGCTTTCTCCCTTCACAATCTCTTTTACATATGTGTAACAGCCTTCTCTGCTGTGCATTGCATTGATTATCCAACCATTGTTGTTATTGTCGAGCATTGCAAGCGCAAAACTGAGTTTTCCTCCCATCTCATTAAAGGCATCATATTTTACAATTCCTATTTTCTGATAGGTGCTTTCCAGTCTTTTATTGACTTTCTGAATATCCAGACGATTCTGTTTTGTATATTTCAAAATCGCCTCTACCTCAGCAAATCTTTCCTTCATGCTCTCTTCCAGAGTTTTTCCATCTTTTCCACGCATAAACGTCATATAACTGCTTTTCAAACGATTATATTTCATGGTTACATTTACATATAACACAAACAGTACTATGATTAATATTAGCAGAAATATGAATATAAACGCCGGATCGATTCCCAGTGCCTTAAGTATCTTACTATCCATTATTTTTTACTCTCCTCTTTTAATGC
>NZ_JAFBIZ010000190.1 GCF_021531995.1 Faecalicatena contorta | reverse complement strand
TTGCTTCAAAATGTGATCGAATTGATTCAATTGGAATCTGTACCTGGGGCGTTGATTTTGCTCTTTTCGACAAGAAAGGAAATATGCTTTCAAATCCACTATCATATCGAAATATAATTGGAGAACAAGAACTTTCAAAACTTAGTACAGATGAAAAGAAGCAGATGTTCTGTGAAACGGGAATTTTGTGCGATAAGATTAATTCCTTATATATGCTTTCTGGCATGAAGGAATTATTCCCTCAGATTATATCAGCAGCTGATAAATGTCTGATGATTCCGGATATTCTGAATTATTTCCTTACAGGAAAAATGATAAATGAGCCAAGTGAATTAAGTACAACACAGTTAATGTCAGCAAAAACCAGAAAAATTAATGAAGATGTATGCAAAAAATTCGGAATATCAAAAGATATTTTCTGCGAAATCGGAAAACATGGTGAAGTAATAGGTAATGTGAAAACTGATATTTTGGAAGAACTGGGAATTACATATGAGATCCCTGTGATATGTGTACCTTCACATGATACGGCATCTGCGGTGGCAGCGATTCCGGCAGTAGAACCAAGATTTGGATTTATCAGTTGTGGCACATGGTCTTTAATAGGGACAGAACTGGATGATCCGATCTGCACAGATAAAGTAATGGAATCGCAGTTGACGAATGAAGTTGGAGCATTTGGGAAGATTACATTGCTGAAAAATAGTGCAGGAATGTTCATCGTGAATCAATTGAAAAAAGAATATGACTTTGTAAAAGGGCGGAAAGCTTCCTGGGATGAGATCTCTGAACTTGCAGAAGAGTGTGATAAAGAAACACAGATTGATTTGAATGATTCCACGTTTTTTAATCCGGTAAGTATGTCTAAAGCAGTATGGAATGATCTTCTAAAGACTGGTCAGGCAGAAGGAGAGATGCAGTGGCCTGTTTTATTCCGGACATTTTATGAATCTTTAGCCAGATGCTATGCTGTTACGATTGAAAATCTTGAAAAAACAACAGGCAGAATTTTTGAAAAGGTGTATATCGTAGGCGGAGGCTCGGCAAGCAGAGTGTTGTTAAATCTGACGGCTAAGTATGTCGAAAAACCAATTGTTGTATGTTATGGAGAAAGTACATCTATGGGAAATCTGGCGGTTCAACTGAAATATTTTTATCCGGAGCTGGAACTGACAGATTTAAGAAGTATTATTTCCGGATCTTATAAGACGGAAGAATATATATATAGGGTAAAGGAGGAAAGTAATTAATTAAAAATTTATTACAAGGGAGGAGGTCCTAACAATATGAGTGAAAACATATTGAAAATGCAGAACATTACGAAAAGCTTTTTTGGAGTAAATGTTCTGCAGGATGTGCAATTGACGGTAAAAAAAGGACAGGTTCATGTCTTGCTTGGAGAAAATGGTGCGGGAAAATCTACATTAATAAAAATATTGTCGGGTGCATATTCACGTGAAAAGGGAAGCATTGTATTTGATGGAAAAGAAATGCCTCCAATGGCACCGGGAGATGTCATCAAAGCAGGTGTCAGTGTCATATACCAGGAATTTAATCTAGTGCCGGAAATGCCAATCTATGAAAATATATTTCTCGGAAAAGAATACAGAAAAGGCGGAATTGTAGATCATAAAAGAGAAATTGCAGAGTCCAAAGAATATATGGAAAAAGTTGGATTGGATGTTAATCCGAAGACATTGATTTCTCAATTAAGTGTTGCAAAAAAACAATTAGTGGAGATTGCAAAGGCAATTTCAAATAACGTAAAACTCCTGGTGCTTGATGAGCCAACCGCTGCAATTACTGATAAAGAAACGGAAATGCTTTTCCAGATTATCAGAGAATTGAAAAGTCAGGGAATAGGCATCATCTATATATCACACAGAATGAGCGAGTTGTTTGAGATTGGGGATGTATGTACCGTAATGCGGGATGGTGAATATGTCGATACGGTAAACATTAAAGAAACTACGGAAGATGAACTCACAGAGATGATGGTGGGACGAAAAGTCAGCTTTGATAAGATCGAAAATAAATATATCAATACAGACGAAGTAGTTCTTTCTGTAAAAGATCTGAATTATAAACATCTGGTAAAAAATGTGTCATTTGATCTTCATAAAGGAGAAATATTAGGATTTGCAGGATTGGTTGGAGCAGGTCGAACAGAAACTGCAAAAACCATTATAGGGGACTATAAGAAAGATAGCGGAACAGTTATATATAAAGGAAATGAAATTGGAACCGATTTGTCAAAAAATATTAAGAGAGGTATCGTGTATTTAAGTGAAGACCGTAAAGATGAAGGATTAATTCTGATTCATTCTGTTGCAGAAAATATTGCTCTGCCAAATATTGATAAACTGTGTCAGCCTATTTTGAATCGGAAAAAAGAAAGAAAGGTCGCAAAAGAATATATTCAGAATTTGAAGATTAAGACTTATTCAGAATCTGTGGAAGCTAAAAGTTTGTCAGGAGGAAATCAGCAGAAAGTTGTTATTGCAAAATGGCTGTATTCGGATGCAGATGTCTATATCTTTGATGAACCGACGAGAGGAATTGATGTTGGAGCCAGAGATGAAATCTATAATATTATGTATGAATTGATTGCAAAAGGTGCTTCTATTATTATGATTTCTTCAGACTTGGTAGAAATTCTGAAAATGAGTGACAGAGTTGCTGTAATGGCAGGCGGAAGATTAAAAGAAATACTTGATAACAATGGCCAGATTACACAACAGGATATTCTGAAAATCGAACTGGCAGAGGAGGATAATAATGA
>NZ_JAFBIZ010000018.1 GCF_021531995.1 Faecalicatena contorta | reverse complement strand
TTAAGTTACTCGTCATAACTTATTATACCATGATTGACGGACTCTTCGGAGTCCGTTTTCTGTTTTCAGACACAAAAAGAGAGCGATGCTCCATAGATGATTACTCATCTATTTTGCAACGCCCCCTTTTTATTTATTCTATGCTTTTCTGGTCACATTCAGCTGCATATTAATTCCAAAAGGATTCAGGACAATCGCTGTTGTTTCTTTAGACAGCAGCTTCGGCACGTTTACTGCCTCTACCATTCCCGCCGTATACTTTTCTTTTTTATTCACATTCTGGAACTTCATAAATTCCTGCATGTCTGTAAATACAGGCTGCAATACCTGTCCATCATCTTTTTTCAGAACCGGCATTTTTTTTTCCGGATTCATTGCTACCAGAAACTTTCCTTCCCGATAATGTGCCATCATCTCTTCTTCCAGTTCTCTGATCTCCGGATTCGGAACATTCATTCCTTTTCCTCTGACTTGCTGCATGAGATAGATAGCAGTCAATAACAGTTCCGGATTCTCAACAAAGTTTTCTTTCAGAACTTTTTCAGAAGGTTCAGGTCTGCGGACAAGTTCAGACAGCTGGATTGCAATCTGACTTTTTGTCCCTTTTCCAACCTTCAGGCAATTCACTCCCATTGGAAACAGACTGGTATAAAATGGCAGGAAAAAACGATTCTCAACCTTTAATATACGAACCGGATTCTTCTCGCTGATCAGTTTTTTTGCCTCTTTTTTTGCATCCTCTTCCGTATAATACAAAAACACTTCATCATCATATGTCTCTGAATCGCAGGATACATATGGCATCCTTGTACAGTCAGACATTAATACATATAATTCCTTTACTTTCCTAAGTTTATCCAAAGCTGCTTTTTTTTCTGTGTCCATCCTGTAATCTCCCTCTCTTCCTTCTGGCATTACACACTAATGAAATTATTATACCGCATACTTTTGACAAAGTACACCATAATTCCATAAAAGAGAGTCTCTAACATCTGATTCATCCTACTGTTTTTTTCGCTTTCCGCAAACAGCCACTGAGATAACTCCGACTCCGGCAAGACCAATCATCAGGAAGATAACCACTCCCATTCCACCAGTTGAAGGCAGGCTGAATCCCTTATGGTTTTCTACTGCAACTGTAACAATTCCTGCATCCGCATCCAGCTTACTTACATAATTCCCTGTTTTGGCTGTTAGATTTTTTCCGTCTATCTTAACGCTTAATTCTCCATTTACTTTTCCGCCCGTCTCATCTGCGATCAGTTCTACCTTGATCGGATTGGCAAGTAATGTATATCCTTCCGGAGAAAATACCTCTGTCAGATAATATGTACCTGCATCAAGTGTATCAAATGAAATATTTCCTTCCTCATCCGATGTTCCACTTTCCACGAGAGACAATCCTTCCGGATCGTGTGTCAGCTGAAAGACTGCACCGGAAAGAGCTTTTGTTTCCTCATCATCTGTAAACTTTACAACATGAATTCCGAAGGAATATACTGTAACATTTGTTCCTTCAGCTGTTGTTGATTCTCCCGATTTATGATTATAGTCCAGAAAAACACTGTTATTATTACCTGCTTTCCCCATGACTGCTTTTGCTGTTACTTTTGCATCATAATTTACAGTAACTGCTTCCGCACGATGTGCTCTGATAAACTCTTTGGAAAAGGAAATGATAAGGTCCGCTTCCTCTCCTGTTTTTGGAGAAGCCGTAACAGAGTAAGTACTGATTCCTTCCTGTATCTGTACTCCTCCCACTTCTACCGTAACCGGATGCTCTTTTGACTTCTGGATATCCAGACCATCACTCATAATATCACGGATCGTAAATGTAACTTCATTGTTAAAGTATTCATCCGGATAGTCCGGAACCGCTGTTCTCACCACATATTGTACATAATCTCCAAAGCCTGCTGTTCCATCTTCTTCTTCAGCAAGACTCTTTTCAATTCCGACCTGTGCGTTTTTAGGTTCTGCCTCTACATCATAGACCCATTCACGTCCCTGCATGTCTGTTCGCACATAATTGTTCGTCGACGGAATTGCAATCAGGAACGGACTTCCCGCAACATACCCCTCCGGTGCTGAAGTCTCCATTACAAGATAATATCCCAACGGAAGATCTGAGAATAGACAGCTGCCATCTTCTCCTGTTACACCACTTGCTTCCGGCTGTACATCTGCACTGATTGCAGCTGCTTTTAATTCCAAAGCAAGACTTTCAATCTCTACAGAAGAATAATTACCGAGATCATCTGCTGTCACTCCGCTCAAAACATCTGCAAATGCAGCTGCTTTTTCATAGGCCGCATAATCTCCCGGCTGTTCTGCCGGTGTCAGCTCCATTACTCTGTATACGGAAAACCCCGCTCCGGCGAGAGGAATGTCTGCAGAAGGCCCATGCTTTTTTATTGTGAGAGATCCCGTTGTTCTTCCCGTGATCAGCATATTATCCTGTCTTTCAATCGCTGCTTTTGTCGTCATATGAGGCATCCACAGTATACTCCCCAGGCATATTGCTCCTGTCAGTACAAATGCTGTTAATTTTGTTGCTTTTTTGATTGTTTTTTTCATAAAAATCTTCCTTTCTTGATATAAATATTTATTTATGAAATCTCTACTATGAGATATTTCATCTTCCCGTCTATGTTTCTTCTGTCTCTGAGCTGCGTCTATGCCTTACTATAGCTGCCGTAAACAGGGCAAAAGCACTGATTCCCAGATACACGCCTGTCTCTGATGCGTCTGCTGTCTTTACATCCTGCTCTTTTTCATTCGGTACTGCTTTTGGTGCAGCAATTACCTCATACAGAGGTCCTTTTATTCCTTCGTCAGTTTCTTCATAATAAGGGATCGTAACCAGAAATGGATCTACGATTCCATATGAATTCTCGTTCGGAACCATCACCAGATAGATTCCCTCCTGCAGATCTTCGAACACTGCTACACCTTGTGAATCTGTTGTCACTTCACTTTTTTGTAAACGTTCTGTCTGACTGATAGCTTTTTTTGCTGTATCTGCAACTTCTTCTCTGTCCCCAGGATCATTTACTGTCAGCGATTCAGGTTCAAAAACAGGAAGTCCATCTGCCCCGGTTCTTCCAATCCGATAAAGCAGTACCTTAAGATCTGCTCTGCAGGAATCTGCATACTCCAAATTCCGAAATTCAATTCGAATACTCCCCTCCGAAGCTTCTGCTGTCATACAGGATAGTCCTATACATCCAGCACAAACCAGAACATTCAGAACCGGCTTTTTCCATTTCTTTTTTTTCTTCATACATTTCCTCCTTCTTTTTCTTCCCGGCCTTTTATTCAGCCAATACAGCAGGATCAACATCCAGACCAGTATCAGTACTGTCAGTACGATCCATGCCTGTTTTTTCAACTGTTCGACAATATTTTTCAGGTTCCATTTTTCTTTCTCCTGTGGTATCGCGACTCTCCTTCCGTGAACATATAATCTATGCGTATTAATTCCATAAGGTGTACAGGTGATCAGCGTTGCAATGTCTTCTCCGGACAGAATGTCCAATCCATCTGTATCTTCCGGCAGTACAACTTCTGTCTGATATACTTCATAAGCCAGAGTATCTCCCAGCACATGCAGGTAAAAAAAGTCACCTGTCTCCATTCTGTCAAGCTTCGAAAACAATTCCTTTTGCGGAAGTCCTCTGTGTGCCAGAATACAGGTATGTGTATTCTTTCCCCCTGCTGGAACTGATGATCCTTCCAGATGTCCAGCCCCCTTCTGAAGCACTTCCTCCTCTGTTCCGTGATATACCGGAAGGCGAATCTGAATCTTCGGAATTTCAAGAACTGCCATCTCAGACTCTTTTCCTATATTCAAAATAGTCCTGTACATATCTGATATTTGCCGGGATTTCCAGAAAGCATCTTCAAATCCGGAACTTTCTTCATACAGCCATTCGTTATATTTTTCTGCCTTTTGAAGCTCTTTTGCCTTTCTGTCATCCTGCAGTCTTTCGGCTGCAGTTTCGTAAGCGGCAACAACCGTTCCCTGAATCTGCTCATTATAAAGACGTGAAATAAATGGATAATCCATAATTCCGATACAGATAAAAAAACATACAACAACGAACACCGACATTCGTTTACTATCCATGTTTTTTTCCTCAATATTTTTTTCATAATCTGGTAATTTCTGCAGAAACTGCAAAAAGATAATTGATATTACAGAGCGTAATATCGAGTTGTTGCTATCATAGCACATTCTGTCCAGGAAATCAATCCTGTATTTAAAGGGACTGTGTAAAAATATATTTTACAACAGTCCCTTTCTATCGCTTATTACTTATTACATGTTATTGATTTGCGCTGTAAGCTTCGTCTGCAGTATATACATCAAAGCCGCTTCCTTTCAGGATGTCGATCACTCTCGCCGGATCATCACTCTTAAGAACTGCTGCCGCATCATTTCCGTTAGCAAATGCATACATATATTCTATGTTCACTTCACCTTCCACGATCTGATGCATTGCCTTGCTGAGCGATCCTGTCGCATGTGGAACACGCAGTGCCACTACATCTGTAAGCATTGCAGTAATTCCATCTTCCTTTAACGCTGCACGTCCTTTATGCGGATCAGACACGATCATACGAAGCATCCCATAATCGGAAGTGTCTGCAAGGCTCAGTGCAACGATATTCACATCATTTCTTGCCAGAACATCCAGAACTTCCTCCAGGCGTCCTTCTCTGTTTTCCAGAAAAACTGATAACTGCTGAACTGTATTACTCATACCCATACTATTTCCTCCCTCTTACAAACCACGATTATCTATGACACGTTTCGCTTTTCCTTCACTTCTCTGAATGGTCTTTGGCTCTACCAGTTTAACTTTTACGGATACGCCAAGTGCCTGTTTCAGAACAGCTGCAACCTTATTCTTCAATTCATCCAGCTTACGGATCTCATCAGAGAAGTATTTTTCATCTACTTCTACCATAACTGTAAGAACGTCCAGATTATTTTCTCTGTCCACGATCATCATATAGTGTGGTGCCACGCCGCCACCCATGGACAGCAATGCAGTCTCAACCTGTGTCGGGAATACATTCACGCCGCGGATAACCTTCATATCATCTGTCCGGCCTTTGAATTTCTGAATTCTCGGAAGTGTTCTTCCACATTCACAGACAGAATGATCAATACTGGTCAGATCCTTTGTTCTGTATCTGAGTAAAGGCATACCTTCTTTTGCAAGGGTAGTAAATACCAGTTCTCCGGTCTCTCCGTCTGCACATGCACTCTGATCAGCTGGATTCAGTACTTCCGGATAGAAATAATCTTCATAAACATGCATTCCACTGTGGTGGATACATTCCAGAGCAACACCCGGCCCTGTAATCTCACACAGTCCGTAGATATCGAAACAGTTGATATTCAGAAGTTCTTCAATCTTCTTACGCATCTCTACTGTCCATGGTTCTGCACCGTGGATACCTGCCTTCAGCTGCAGACGATCTACAATACCTGCCTCATTCGCTGCTTCTGCCAGATACAGTGCATAAGAAGGTGTACATGCAATTGCTGTTGCTCCGAAGTCTTCCATACACATCAACTGTCTCTTCGTGTTTCCGGCAGACATTGGAATTGCCATAGCTCCAAGTTCTCTTGCTCCCAGATCCAGTCCCATGCCTCCTGTAAACAGACCATATCCATAGCAGACATGAATGCGGTCAGCAGAAGTAAGGCCGGCCATAGCGAGACCTCTTGCCACACATTCTCCCCACACATCAACGTCTTTCTGTGTGTAAGATGCAAGTGTCAGTTTTCCGGTCGTTCCAGATGTCCCCTGTACTCTTGCAATCTTTTCCTGCGGAACTGCCAGAAGGCCAAATGGATAATTGTCTCTTAAGTCTTCCTTTGTTGTAAACGGAAGCTTATTGATGTCTTCAATTCCCTTGATATCTCCAGGCTCAATTCCCATCGCATCCATCTTGTTGCGATAAAATGCGACATGATCATACACGTTCTTTACCTGTTTCACAAGTCTTTCGCTCTGAAGTGCACGCATCTCGTCTCTGCTCATACACTCAATTTTGGGGTCTCTGATTCTTTCTTTCCAGTTTTCCAGTGTTACTCTTGCCATCTCTTTACTCCTATCCTTCGTTTTATTCTTTCTCCGATTCCCTTCGGAGATCAATCCTTACAGATCTTTTTCTTCAACAATCTTGACACCCGCGTCGCTCAGGATTGTTGCAGCTTTCTCATAATCATCGGTACAAAATACCATAACCGGTGCCTTTTCTTCACGAATAACAAATGAATAGATATAATTGACATTAATTTTGCCATCTGCCAGAATTGCCAGCATCTGATTCAGATTGCCCTTTCTATCTTCCAGTTCTACTCCCATTACCTCATGGATTCTTACAACAAATCCGCGTTCCGTCAGATAATTTTTAGCCTCGTCCGGTTTATCGACTACCAGTCGGAGAATTCCAAATTCCGGAGTATCAAAAGTTGCAACTGCACGAATGTTCACATGTGCTTCCGTAAGCCTGGAAGTAACATCCATAAGACTTCCCGGTTTGTTTTCCACAAATACTGATAATTGCCTGATCACTTCTTCATCCTCCTTATATTATAATTGGTATCCTACATCAAATGCCTTTTTGTTGATCTCGATCGTCTTCGGCGGTACCGTTCTTTCAATCACGTCATACCATTGTTCCTTTGAAAAATCCATATGCTGCGCCGCAATTCCAAGCACGATCAGATTGAACACTCTTGGATTGCCAAGCTTTTTGGATTCTTCGGTTGCATTTACCGTATATACTTTATGATCCTTTTCCAGAGTCTCTATAATATTTTCCGGATATTCCGCGGCACCGATCACAACCGGCATCGGATCGATTCTCCAGTCATTGATAATCAGTACTCCGTCTCTTTTCAGAAAATGTGCATATCGAAGTGCTTCCAGTCTCTCAAAAGCAATGATCACATCTGCCTGTCCTTCTTCAACGATCGGCTCTGCCACATTTTCTCCGTAACGAACGAATGTAACAACACTTCCTCCACGCTGTGCCATACCATGTACTTCGGAAAGCTTTACATCATAACCGCCGGCAATGGCAAGCCCGCCCAGGATTCTGCTGGTAAGCAACGTTCCCTGACCGCCGACTCCAACAATCATTATATTCTTTGTTGCCATTATCTGTCACCTTCCTTTACTAATTCGATCGCATCAAACTTACATAAACTTGCACAGAGTCCACAACCCGTACACATGGTATCATCAATGCAGATCGTTCCATCCGGTTTCTTTGTCATAGCCGGACATCCCGGTTTCATACACATGCCACATTTTTTACATTTATCCGGATGTGTGATATACAGCGGTTTCTTCGCCTTACTTAACAATACACAAGGTGTTTTCGTAATGATGACAGAAACCTCATCTCTGGCAACTTCTTCTTTTACAACCTTTTCAAGTGTCTGAATATCAAATGCATTCACTTCAATAACATTCTTTACTCCAATCGCACGACAGAGCTTCGGAATATCAATTGCATAAGTCGGATCACCCTGCAGAGTCTTTCCTGTAGCTGCATGATCCTGATGTCCCGTCATTCCGGTTGTCGAATTATCAAGAATCAACACAGTTCCTGTTGCCTGGTTGTACATCATGTTCATCAGAGAATTCACGCCGGTATGCAGAAATGTAGAATCACCGATCACAGCTACCCAGTTCTTGATATAATCTTTTCCTTTTGCTTTTTCCATTCCATGCAGACTGGAAATACTCGCTCCCATACAGATCGTAGTATCCACAACACTCAGTGGTGCAACCGCTCCCAGTGTATAACATCCGATGTCTCCTGCTGCGTTCAGTTTTAACTTGTTCAACACATAATATACACTTCTGTGCGGACATCCCGGACAGAGGATCGGCGGTCTTCCCGGTGCCTGCGCAGGTGCGGCAATATCAAGTTTCTGCCCCAGAATCGCCGTGCGGATCATATTGGCACTGTATTCTCCCTGAACTGTGAATATCTCTTTTCCGACAGCTTTGATTCCCCAGGATTTTACCTGTTCTTCAATCACAGGATCCAGCTCTTCTACGATATATACCGTTTCAACCTTAGACGCAAAATCTTCAATCAGCTTTCTAGGCAACGGATTTACCATACCAAGCTTCAATACAGAAGCTTCCGGCATTGCTTCCTTTACATACTGATACGGGATACCACTGGTGATCACACCAATCTTCGTATCGTTCATCTCCACACGGTTGACCGGAAGTGTATTCGCAGCCTCTGCAAGCTCCAGATTCCGTTTTTCGATCTCAACATGACGAAGCTTTGCGTTTCCCGGCATCATAACTGTCTTGCGAATATCTTTCACATATGGTTTATCTTCAATCTCTTTTCGCTCATTCAGTTCCACAACTCCCTGTGAATGTGCCAGCCTGGTCGTTGTGCGGAATACAAACGGGCGATCGAACTGTTCGCTTAAATCAAATGCAAGCTTCATGAATTCCTTTGCCTCTGAACTGTCAGAAGGCTCCAGTACCGGGAGCTGTGCTGCTCTTGCCACCATTCGGGTATCCTGTTCATTCTGAGAGCTGTAAAGTCCCGGATCATCTGCAACCACGATCACAAGTCCTCCGTTGACTCCCATATAAGAAACCGTATATGCAGGGTCAGCTGCAACATTAAATCCCACATGCTTCATGCAGGACATTGCACGTACTCCCGCAACGGATGCTCCAATCGCTACTTCTGTCGCCACCTTCTCATTCGGGGACCATTCACAATAAAGATCATCTTTATATTTCACAAGATTTTCACTAATCTCCGTACTCGGTGTTCCCGGATACGCTGCAGATACTTTTACACCTGCTTCATAAGCTCCGCGGGCAATTGCTTCATTACCGAGCATAATAACTTTTTCTGACATCTTATAATCCATCCTTTCGTAAATCTGTAACTCTTTTTGCTTTTCCTTCAAATCTCTGAAGTGAATAAGGAGCAACCAGTTTGATCTGTGTTGCAAGACCAAGCTGCGCTTTCAGTCCCTTCTTGATCTTCTGTTCCAGATCACTCAGTTTGGAATAACTGTCGAGCAGTCTGTCATCTACCAGTTCAACTGTGATCGTCATAACATCCAGACGATTCTTTCTCTCTACCAGAATCTCATAATGCGGTCCGATCTCCGGAATCTGAAGCAGTACCTCTTCGATCTGTGTCGGGAATACATTGACGCCGCGGATAACCAACATATCATCTGCACGTCCAGACAGATTTTCCATACGCACCGTTGTTCTTCCACACTTACACGGTTCGTAAAACAATCTTGTCAGATCGCCGGTTCTGTAGCGTACCAGCGGAAGTGCTTCTTTTCCGAGACAGGTAATTACAAGTTCCCCAAGTTCTCCCGGCGGGAGGACTTCTTCTGTCTCCGGATCGATGATCTCAGGTATGAACCAGTCTTCATTGATATGCATTCCACATAACTGTTCACATTCCCCGGATACACCCGGTCCACACAGCTCACTCATTCCGTAGTTCTGTGTACATAAGAACTGGTCTCCCCATACCTTGTGCATCTCATCACGCATCGGCTCGGTCATACCTTCTCCGCCGAACAGACCGATATGAACCTTCAGATCTTTCGCAGGATCCATTCCTCTTGCACGGATCTCTTCTCCCAGATGCAATGCATAAGATGGTGTTGCAACGAGCAGTGTGGTTCCGATATCCTGCATGAACATAATCTGCTTTTTTGTATTGCCGGATGACATCGGAATTACAGATGCACCGATCTTCTCCAGGCCTCCATGCAATCCCAGTGCTCCCGTAAACGTTCCGTATCCAAACGCGATCTGTGCCACATCCTCTTCCGTAGCACCACCCATACAGGCAATACGTGCCACATTATTCAGCCACATGTCCAGATCATTTCTGGTATAGCCTACCACCGTCGGCTTTCCGGTTGTTCCGGAACTTGCATGAAAACGTACCAGTTCTTTTTTGTCTACTGCAAACATCCCCATCGGATAATTGTCTTTGAAGTCTTTTTTGTATGTAAACGGCAGTCTGCGCAGATCGTCCAGACTTTGAATATCGTCCGGCTTTACGCCTGCCTCATCCATCTTCTTACGGTATGGTTCCACTCTATCATAGATATAATGCACCGTCTTTTTCAATTTTTCCAACTGAATCTTCTCAATCTCAGCTCTCGGCAGAGTCTCTTCCTTTGCCCAAATCATGTGATTTCCTCCTTCATAATTAAGGGGAAATGCTTCCCCAAAAAGTCCATGTAAATAGGCCCGGATCCATCCAGGCCCGTCTTTTAACAGTATACCATAACACTTTGCTGATTTAAAGCATTAATTGACTATAAACATTCTCTTTTCCTATAGATTTTATGCATGCTTTTTACAACTGCATTCTTCAAGCGTCACTTTTATAATTGCTACTGTTTTTTCCAGCTTCGGATTTTTCTCAAATTCATCAAATTCACGCCCGGTCTGATGCTTCATAATTACAGCCAGAGCTCTTGATTTTTCCTGCGGATCTTCGACTATCTCCGCTTTCCCTTTCCCAATAATACTGCCATAATAATAACTGTACTGACAGGCAGTAGCTCCCGCAACCAGCTCATGTCCACAGTCCAGTTCTATTCCTGCACGCGGATTTTTCTGTATCAGATCTATCTTTTTCCCTTCCTTTGCACCATGAAAATAAAGGATATATGTTTCATTTTCCATACAATAACCATAATTCACAGGCACAATATACACGCCATCCTCGTCCTGCAATCCAAGCCTGCAGACTTTACATGTATCAAATATATGCTGTATCTCTTTCTGATCCGTTACTTCTCTGTCTTTTCTTCTCATGATCGTTTCCTCCTGTTTTTCTTTATTTTATCATTGAACTCTTTTTTCTAAAAGCTATGAATCACAGATGAAACGCAAACGTTGCAATCCGGAAATAGATCATGATCGAACAGGTATCGACGATCGTTGTAATCAGCGGTGATGCCATAATTGCCGGGTCAAAATGCATCTGTTTCGCCAGAATCGGCAGCATACATCCCACCATCTTTGCAATCATAACCGTTCCGATCAGCGATAAGGCAATGACAACCGCCATCTTTGCATCCCAGTACATCAAAAAGATCCGAAGTCCGTTTGCCGCCGCAAGCACCAGTCCCACAATCAGGGATACACGGAATTCTTTCCACACAATCGCAGGCAGATCCTTAAACCGGAGTTCATCCACTGCAAGGCCGCGAATAACCAACGTTGAGCTCTGTGCTCCGCAGTTTCCGCCGGTATCCATCAACATCGGCATAAAGGACACCAGAAGCGGGATTGCCGCAAATGCATTCTCATAGCGGCTGATAATGATTCCTGTAACCGCAGAAGTAAACATCAAAACCAGAAGCCACGGAATCCTGTTCTTTGCATGTTGAAATACTGAAGTCTTCAGATACGCATCCTCACTGGATGATATCGCAGCCATCTTATGAATATCCTCTGTTGTCTCATCCGTCAGGACTCCAATTGCATCATCAAATGTTACAATTCCAACGATATATCCTTCATCATCCAGAACCGGAATGGCAATCAGACCATATTTACGGAACAGCTTCGCGGCATCCTCCTGATCATCACTCGTCCGGATATAAATATAATTTTCACGCATCAATTCTTTGATCTGAACATCTTTTTCATTTGTCATCAACGCTTCTGCCGTAACAATTCCCACAAGTTTTCGTTTGTCTACTACATAACAGGTATACACTGTCTCACTGTGAATCCCGACTCTGCGTATCTTATCCAGCGCCTGCTTCACGGTCATATCCGGAGAGAGATCAATATACTCAACCGTCATAATGCTTCCCGCACTGTCCTCCGGGTATTTCAAAAGGCGGTTAATATCAGCCCTTGTATCTTCACTCACCTGATTCAGAAGCCGGTTTACAACATTGGCAGGCATATCCTCCAGAATATCTGCCGCATCATCGGAAGACAGAGAATCCAGGATATATCTGATCTCTCCGCTGTTAAAGCTGTTCAAAAGCATCTGCTGCTGGTCATCATCCATATAGGAGAATACCCTTGCCGCATCATCCTTATCTATCATCCGGAATACCATCGCAAGATCCTTATTATCCAGTTCTATCAGCAATTCTGCCAGATCAACCGGATTATATGCAGACATCATCTCTTTCAATTCTTTATACTTTTTCTGTTCCAGAAATTCCAATAACATATTCTTTGCCATTTCATTTTCCTCCTTTTTGTAAAAGCTTTCACCTGATACATAAAAAAACTGCCAGATCCTCTTCGGATATAGCAGCACGCAAAATGAAACCTTTCTGGATACAGAATAACAGAATTATTTTTCTCTGTTACAGATATCCCGGAAGGTACCTTATGGTGTTTCTATATCCGATTGTCATATAACGACTTCGATCCGAATTACCGTCCATAATCATACCTTCCTTTCCACTCATATTATTGTTTTTTGGACATTTTCAGCATAACGCAATTTCCCGACAATGTCAAACTATCTTTTAAATATAAATACCGGCATCGGAGGGTCATTGCTCCGGTTATAGTACTCATTGGCGATCACCGTATACTCTCTTGCCGGAAGCTCCTTCAGAAACTGAAGTATTGCCTCTTTCTCTTCATATCCGGTATCTCCTCCACTGTAGATGCACAGACTCATCAGTCCGCCTTTTTTCAATATTTCGAGCCCCTTTTTTATTGCTGGCACGCTGGTCTGTGCTTTCGTTGCAATCTGATGATCTCCTCCGGGAAGATATCCAAAGTTAAAACAGATCACATCTGCCGTATCACCATGCGCGTATTGATCCATATGCTCATGACCATCTTTTATCAATTCTGCCTTCTGCAGGCAACAATGTTCTTTTAGCCGTTTTTTTGTTTCCTTTATTGCTTCATCCTGGATATCAAATGCCAGAACATGGCCCGTTTTCCCTGCAAGTTCACACAGAAACAGCGTATCATATCCCTTTCCCATAGTTGCATCGATGTAGAACCCCTCTCTCACTGCCTGGGACCTTAATATCTCATGACACCAGGATGTAATCTGTGACTGTTTCATACTCTTTCTCCTCGATTGTTATGCAAAAACATCAACACCGCCATAATCAGTATAATCCCATATCCCAACCAGCTGAGAGCATCCGGCACCTGCCCGAATACTAAAAATCCCAGGAGCGAAGAAAATATAATCTGAGAATAATCAAACACGGATATCTCTCTCGCCGGTGCATAACAGTACGCTGCCGTAATAGAAAACTGTCCTCCCGCCGCAGAAAGTCCTGCAAGCAGAAGCACCACTATCTGTATTCCCGTCATCGGATGATAATGGAAAAGAAGATAGGGGAGTAATGAAAGACAGGAAAATGAAGAAAAGAAGAACACGATAAACGGTCCTTTTTCCCCCATCTCACCAAGCTTTCGCACCATCGTATAGGCAGCACCCGCGCAGATTCCTCCCATAAGACCTATGAGTGACGGAACCAGATCCATATTCGTAATGGTGGGCTTAATCACGAACATACTTCCTGCAAAAGCCCCGATTACGATCATTGCCTGTTTCCATGTTACTTTTTCTTTTAAAAGAAGATAACTGAAAACAACCGCAAAAAACGGAGACATCTTATTCAGCATTGAAGCATCTGCAAGTACCAGATGATCTACCGCATAAAAATTACACAAGATTCCAATAGTTCCAAAAATTGATCTCAGAAGCAGACAGATCAGATGATCCTTTTTCCATCGAAACACCGATCTTTCCCTCACCAGAATTATTCCCGCAAATACTGCTGCCACCAGATTCCGGAAAAAACTTTTCTGTACGGACGGAAGATCACCTGACATTCGTACAAACATGTTCATAAGCGCAAAACAAAACGCCGATATGACGATATAAAATATCCCTTTGTATTGATTTTTCAGTTTCATCTGTTACTGTAACCTCTTTTCTATATCACCATTCCCAATGTTCCGACAACAATCAATACAAGACCAGTTGCGGACTTTCTGGTTAATTTTTCTCCAAACACAAGATATGCAAATCCAATAGAAATCAGAATACTCAGCTTATCAATCGGAAGAACCACACTGACCGGTCCGTCCTGAAGTGCTCTGTAATAACAGAGCCATGACATTCCGGTTGCAATCCCGGATAATCCAATATATACCCAGCTTTTCTTTGTAATTGATCTGATCTTCCTCTGCTTTCCTCCTGCAAGCACAATGATCCATGCCATAATCAGAACAACAATGGTTCGGATCGCAGTTCCAAGGTTTGACTCGATCCCCACGATTCCGACTTTGCTTAATATGGCTGTCAACGAAGCAAATACTGCCGATAATATCGCATAGAAAATCGCACTTTTGGCTTTTTGAGAATTTTCTCCGGATGTATCCTTTTTTTCAATCATCAGGTACGTTCCTGCTGCAATCAAACCCACGCATACCGCTTTCAGCAGATTCATAGGTTCTCCAAGAAAAATGACTCCCAGAAGAATCGTCAATATAACACTGGACTTATCAATGGGCACAACCTTATTAATGTCCCCAATCTGAAGTGCATGAAAATAGCAGATCCAGGATGCCCCGGTTGTGACTCCTGATACACACAGGAACACCAGCGTTTTCACAGACACTTCACGCAGCGACCCCTGTGATCCCACAAGGAAAACCATCATCCAGGAAAATGCCAATACAACAATTGTCCTAAGTGCCGTCAGCAGGTGTGAATCTGTGTCCTGTACACCTATTTTGACAAGAATTGCCGTAATCCCGGCAAAAAACGAAGAACCAACCGCATATAATAACCACATAACTTTCTCCTTCTTTTATCCTTTGTATTCTTCATTATGAAAAATCAAATAGCGATAACTGGTTTGAAGCCGGCAAGTCTGCCAGAATTCCCAGTTCCACCATATAATCAATGACTGTTTTACTCGCCTTGGTTCTCTGACGAAAGTCATCAAGGGACAGATATTTTCCATCTTTTGAGGCCTCCTGAACTGCTTCGGCCGCCTTTTCCCCCATACCGTCAATACTCGAAAGCGGCGGCATCAATTTTCCGTCTACGATCAGGAACTTCGTTGCCTGCGCCCTGTATATGTCCAGTGGTTCAAATTCATAGCCTCTGGCATACATCTCCTGTACAATATGCATATCCTTCATAGTATCCTGTTCTTTCTTGCTGAGGGTCGCAGATCTCCGATTATAATCATCAATATAATACTGCAGCTTTTCTTTTCCCTGACACATAATCTCATAAGAAAATGCATCTGCACGAATTCCAAAATAAGCCCCATAATATGCCAGCGGATAATTGATCTTACAATAAGCAATTCGATAAGCCATCATGACATACGCCGCTGCATGCGCTTTCGGGAACATATATTTGATCTTTTCACAGGACCAGATATACCAGTCCGGCACACCATGCTCTGTCATATCCTTTTTAAAATCCGGCCATTCCTTGCATTTTCCTTTTGCCACAGCTCCTTTACGGACGCGTTCCATGATGGTAAAGGATTCTTCACTGTCCATCCCTTTGTTGATCAGGTAGGTCATAATATCATCTCGTGTACAGATAGCTGTAGAAATCGTTGCTTTTCCACTCTTGATCAGTTCCTGTGCATTGTTCAGCCACACATCCGTTCCATGAGACAATCCTGAGATACGGATCAGATCTGAGATCGTCTGCGGTTTGGTATCCACCACCATCTGAATAACAAAGTCCGTACCAAACTCTGGAATTCCAAGACATCCGACCGGACATCCCCCGATATCATCCGGGGTAATTCCAAGTACCTCTGTCCCGTGAAACAAAGCCATTACATCCTTATCATCCAGTGGAATCTTTGTTGCATCAAAACGGTTATCTGTCTCATTATATTCATTATCCATTTCCGGTGAGCTGATATACTCTTCCAGCGTTTTGATCATGGTTGGATCATCATGCCCCAGAATATCCAGCTTTAACAGGTTGTGGTCGATGGAATGATAATCAAAGTGCGTCGTTATAATGTCCGTCGTTGTATCATTGGCAGGGTGCTGTACCGGCGTAAAGGAATTGATCTCCTCGCCCAGCGGAAGTACAATGATACCTCCCGGATGCTGTCCCGTACTTCTGCGGATTCCGGTACAGCCAAGAACGATACGGTCAATCTCACATTTTCTCTTTCTCTGCCCACGTTCTTCAAAATAATTCCTTACATATCCAAAAGCCGTCTTATCAGCAAGTGTTCCGACCGTTCCGGCCCGGAATGTCTGTCCGGCTCCGAAGATGACTTCTGTATACTTGTGTGCGTTACTCTGATAATCACCGGAAAAGTTAAGGTCGATATCCGGCTCCTTATTCCCCTTGAATCCCAGAAACGTCTCGAATGGGATGTCAAATCCATCCTTGGTAAGCTTTTCTCCGCATACCGGACACACCTTATCCGGCATGTCCCATCCGCATCCACCTGCAAATGCCTTTACCTCTTCCGAATCAAAGTCACTGTAATGACACTTTTTGCAGTAATAATGCGGGCTTAGCGGGTTGACCTCCGTGATTCCTGCCATTGTAGCAACAAAAGAAGACCCGACAGATCCTCTGGATCCTACCAGGTATCCGTCTTCTACAGATTTCCACACCAGTTTCTGTGCAATGATATACATCACGGCAAATCCGTTGGATATAATGGAATTCAACTCTCTTTCCAGTCGTTCTGTAACCACTTCAGGCAGATTTTCCCCATACATGGAATGCGCTTTATTATAACAGATCTCCCTTAACATCTTATCTGAATCCGGGATGACCGGCGGACATTTATCCGGACGGACCGGTGTGATCTTATCAATCATATCTGCAATCTTATTGGGATTATCGATTACGATCTCCTTTGCTTTGGCAGACCCAAGATATTCAAATTCCTCCAACATCTCATCCGTTGTACGCAGATAAAGCGGCGCCTGTTCGTCTGCATCACTGAACCCTTTTCCGGCCATAATAATACGCCGGTACACCTCATCTTCCGGATCCATGAAATGTACGTCGCAGGTTCCTACCACAGGTTTGTTGAACTTTTCACCCAGTTGAATAATTTTTCGGTTAATCTCTTTGAGATCTTCTTCATTTTGTACTTTTGTGATCTTCTCACTGGCAATCATAAAGCGGTTATTGCCAAGCGGCTGGATCTCCAGGTAATCATAAAAATGAACGATCCTTGCAATTCTTTCTTCTGACTTATCATTTAGAATTGCCTGATATAATTCTCCGGCCTCACAGGCACTTCCGACCAGCAACCCTTCCCTGTATTTCGACAACTCACTCTTTGGTATTCTAGGTCTTCTGGCATAGTAATCCAGATGAGATTTGGAGATCAGTGTATACAGATTCACACGTCCCACCTCATTTTGTGCGAGGATGATCACGTGATACGACGGAAGCTTTTTTACTGCATCCGCATTATGTGCTCCAAACTGATTCAATTTCGTCAGATCGTTGATACCGCGCTCTCGCAGCATTTCCACAAATTTGACAAAAATCTCTGCGGTCGCACCCGCATCGTCTACCGCACGATGATGATTTTCCAGAGAAATATGTAATGCATTTGCAACAACATTCAACTTATATTTTGACAATGTAGGAAGCAGAATTCTGGCCAGTGCTACCGTATCCACGGAAGTAAAATCCGGCTGAATATCCTGATATCTGCAGTTCTGCTCAATGAAGCTTACATCAAAAGAAGCATTGTGTGCCACCAGCACTGCATCTCCCACAAACGCAAGGAACTGCGGAAGAACCGTCTCGATATCCTGCGCATCCATCACCATCTGATCTGTAATACTGGTCAGCTGTGTGATTTGAAACGGAATCGGAATCTTCGGATTCACAAATGTGCTGAATTTCTCTGTAATCTGACCCTGTTCCACTTTTACCGCTCCGATCTCAATGATCTTGTCCTTGATCGGACTGAACCCGGTCGTTTCCAGGTCAAATACCACATAAGTGCCTTCCAGAGACTGTCCTTTTTCATTCACAGCAACGTCCGTAAGATCATCTACCAGATAACCTTCCACCCCATAAATCACCTTGAACGGATCGTCTTTATCCAGGTTCTCAACATAATGATTGGCATCCGTAAATGCCTGTACCACACCATGATCAGTAATCGCAAGTGCTTTGTGTCCCCAGTCATGTGCACGTTTTAACAATGCTCCTACATCTGATACGCCATCCATATCACTCATCTTGGTATGACAGTGAAGTTCCACACGTTTTTCCGGTGAGGTATCTACTCTGGCCACTGTAAAATCATTTAACTTTTTGATTCCCACAACCGATCCGATCGTCAGTTCCGCATCAAATCTGTCGATCGTTGTAACTCCTTTGATCCTTAAAAAAGCACCAGGTTTGATATCTCCCAGAATATCTGCAAGCTGATCATTTCTGACAAACATTTTCACCATAATCGTATCTGTAAAATCTGTCACAGCAAACATTATAATCGTCTTTTCATTGCGGATCTCACGCGTATCAAAGCTGATGACCTTACCGCGGATCACAATCTCACCCATCTCACCGACAACATTTTTAAGTTCGATCGTTTCATCATCAAAATCACGTCCATAGATCAGATTCGGATCATCGGAAGCTTTTCTGGAATAGGAATATCCATCCTTCTTTCCAAATCCGCCAAACCCTTTCCCGGAACCGCCGGACGCACCGGAAGAACCACTGACAACTGCTTTCTGATCTTTCTGCTTCTTTTCTGATTTTTCATCTTTTTCTCTGCGTTTCTGTTCCTTTTCTTCACGGACTGCGGCCGATTGTTCCAGAATCGCATCTACTTCCTGCTGAAGCTTTATCTCGTTGTATTTCAGCTTGCTCTCTTTTGGTTTTTCATACAGGACTCTCACTTCAATCGGGCGCTGAAATCTTTCCTGGAACACTTTCGTCAGATAAGAAGACAGATCATCTTTCTTCCCCTGCGCCACAATAGAATCTATCAGTTTCAGGCAGAGAATATTCCCGTCTGTAAATTCATACTCTGCACTCTGAAGCATACTTCTTTCGACCACACTTTTCTGATCCAGCTCCAGAAGCAGACTGTCATAATATTCATCCATCAGATTTTCCGGTGTATACTGTTCTGACAACTCATACTGTTCCTGGATGGATACCTGCACACGACTCTTTGCGAACAGTTGCTCCTTCAACATACGCTCTGTCTCATATATCTGTTTCTTCTGAATCAGATGCCTGCTGTACAGATACACTTTAATATAATCACGGTTGGAGTTTGTGGCAACCTTTGTCACTTCAACTCCTTCCAGCATCAGTCGATTCTCATCATTCAGTTTTAATGTCGGAAATACTTCAAAGAATGGTTTACTCATTCCAGTGCAACAACTCCTGTCTCAATGTTTCTAACAACTGATCTTCTTTTACCTTTTTGACAATTTCTCCTTTTTTTATCAGCAGACCTTCCCCGATTCCGCCTGCAATTCCAATATCCGCTTCCTTTGCCTCACCCGGGCCGTTCACCACACATCCCATAACTGCAACCTTAATATCCAGCGGAATATCCTGTACCATCTCTTCTACCTGGTTGGCCAGACCGATCAGATCGATCTTTGTGCGTCCGCAGGTTGGACAGGATACCACTTCTATTCCACCTTTGCGAAGTCCCAGTGTCCGAAGAATCAGCTTTGCAGATTTGATCTCCTCTGCAGGATCTCCCGTCAGGGATACACGAATCGTATCACCGATTCCCTGATTCAGAATCAGTCCGAGACCAATGGATGACTTAATATTACCTGCAAGCAGTGTTCCGGATTCTGTAATTCCGACATGAAGCGGATATGGACATTTTTCTGCAATCAATTCATGTGCTTTCACACACATCATCACATCGGATGACTTGATACTTACGACCAATTTATCGTATCCCATACGCTCGATCATCCGTACCTTGTCCATTGCACTCTCCACCAGACCTTCAGCTGTCACACCACCATATTTTTCAACCAACACTTTTTCCAGCGATCCACTGTTTACTCCCACACGGATCGGAACTCCATATTCCTTCGCCTTCTCAACAACAGCTCTTACTCTGCTCTCATCTCCGATATTACCCGGATTGATCCTGATCTTATCTGCTCCATTTTCAATTGCCGCAATTGCCAGCCGGTAATCAAAATGAATATCTGCCACCAGAGGAATATGAATATTTTCTTTGATTTTCTTTATACTTTTTGCCGCTTCCTCCGTAGGAACTGCACAGCGGATAATTTCACATCCTTCCTTCTCAAGCGCCAGAATCTGCGCAATGGTCGCTTCTGCATCTTCTGTCCGGGTATTTGTCATAGACTGAATTGCAATCGGTTCTCCGCCTCCGATCCATACATTGCCAATCTGCAGCTTTTTTGTCTCATTTCTTTTCATCCTATCACACCTTTTCCTTTCAGCAGTGAAATACCCCTCCGACAGCCTCCGGATCAACCGGGTGGGCACAGAGGGGTGTATTACCTTTACTCTTTTATGAATATCATCTGATCACCGAATTCTCGCTCTGTCAATATCAGTTGATCCTGCTCTACACTGTAATCAAACGTAGTTACAATCGGGCTGACTGCATTTTCCAGTGTTTCCTCTGTATATTGTCCGTCTGACTGCTCCGCAGCCTCCCTGAGCGCTCCTTTATCTTCTTTAATGGTAATCGTCTTTTCATTGATATCCAGGGTATACTCCATTACAACATCTATGCTGTCTTCCTCACCGATCTCCGGAAGATTCACAATCACAGAACCCTCCCTTTCAATTGTAAGATTCATATTGCCATCTTCATCTGCCCATTTTCCTTCCAGCGGATTACCGGTAAACATCTTTGTCAAAAGAAATATCGCGATCACAATGACCAGGACAGATGAGACCGTCGTAACGATCATCCATATTTTACTTCTTTTAGCCTCATCATTTTTTGCAATTATCATCTATCCATTTCCTTTCTTTCTATTCTTTTTCAAGAAGAATCTCTTCACTACAAATTATATGAACTTTTCCGATCAGTGTCAACGGCTCAAAAGATGTTTCATATCTGTCACTCATCCAGCTCTACAAGCAGATAATAGCCTCTCTGCGTTTTTTCTATTTTCTGTATCTTTCCTTTGCGGGATCTGATTCTCTGTCTGGTTCTGTATATTCCGGACATTGCAACAGATGGTTCTACCAGATAAGTATATTGTCCCGTCACGGCACTTCTTTCACTGATCACTACTTCCTGCCCTTCTTCTACAAGTCCTTCTCTTTCCATTTTAAATCGTTCAACTCTCATCTGAATGCACTCCTTTTTTCCAGGCTGATAACACGTGCTCACATTTCTGTTCCAATCCGCGACTCATGTGCAACACTTTGTTGATATTTGACACTTTTTATGTTGTATAACGCAACAATTGGTAAAATATACCAAACAAACGAGGAGGTTACAGCCATGTCATTTGCAGAGAAATTAAAAAGATTGCGTCTTGAAAATGAAATGACTCAGGAATATGTTGCAAAACGTCTGAATGTAGCACGTTCCACAATCGCGGGCTATGAGACAAAGAACCGCCAGCCCTCTCACGAAAAGCTGACGGCAATTGCCAATCTCTTTCATGTCTCTGTAGACTACCTTCTCGATGATGAATTCGTCCAGATTACGCCGTCTCAAAACAGCACACTGTCTGATGAGGAGAGCGCTTTATTATCCAGATACCATCGCCTGTCTTCACGTTCCAGAAAAGATCTGCTGGAATATTCGAGTTTCCTGGAATTGCGTGACAACAAATCACAGTCATGATTATTCTTTTACAAATCTGTGGTATATATAGTCATTGGCCTCTCTCTCCTGACTGTCATCCAGAGGCGTTAACTCTACAGATCCATACTTTCTTTCAAGTGCTTTCCGGATCAGATAATCACTGACCTGTGGATTCTTCGGAAGCAGAGGACCATGAAGGTATGTTCCGATTACATTTTTATATACGACTCCTTCATATCCGCTTTTCCCGTCATTTCCGGAACCATACAACACCTTTCCAAACGGCTGATTATCATTCAGGTAAGTTCTGCCTCCATGATTCTCGAATCCCACTACCGGCATATCCACCAGTTGACTTTTGAGCACAATATTATCAATCAGGCGTCCTTCTTCCTGCTCGGTATAGATGTCCACCAGATTCAATCCTTCTATCATACCGGCATCTGTTTTATAATATTTCCCAAGCAGCTGATATCCTCCGCAAACCGCGATTACAACACCGTTATCTTCCACATATTCCCTGAACTGTTCTCTTATTTCCAGAAGATTTTTACAGACGATCGCCTGTTCGCGGTCAGAACCACCTCCCAGAAGTACAATATCCAGTTTTGAAAAATCTATCACATCTCCGGTGTTAAATTCTATCGTCTCGGCATCAATACCTCTCCAGATACACCGCTGCATCAGGCAGGCAATATTTCCACGGTCTCCATAAAGATTCAGAAGATCCGGATAAAGATGCCCGATCGTAATCTTCATGTCCTTTCTATCCATTAATACGTTCCCTCCAGTCTCTTTAAAACATTACGAGTACTGAACAGTGCCGTATAATTCACCAGCACATACAGATTGCCGCAGCCATTTTCCACTCTTTCACAGATTGCTTTTTCCACATCTGCTTCCAGCATGGACGGAATATCCACATATTTCATACGAAGACGCATATCCTGACAACGAATTCCGCTGACCGTGATGGAATTCACATTTGCCCCTTTGAACCGGTCAAAATCAACATCCCACAGCCAGGACACGTCTGTTCCGTCCTGGGCATTATCGTTGATCACGATAATAACATCTTTCAGCGTCTCATCCTGCATAACAGCAGAAATATTCTGATTGAATCCTGCCGGATTTTTTGCCAGGTTCAGCACCACCTTCGTATCCTTCAGGCGAAACTGTTCCATACGTCCATTTTCCGGATTGAACCTGGACAGCATGTCCTGAAAATGTGTCAGAGACAGTCCACCAGTTCTCCCTGCCGCATATGCCGCAAGAATATTATATACATTATAGAATCCTTTGTAATTGGCCTCAAATCTTCGGCCTTCCACCTGGAACGCAAGATGATCACCGATCTCTATTCCGGAAGCATCATACTGAATCTCCGGCCTCTTAAAATCACAGTTTGTGCAGACATAATCCCCCAGCTGGCTGTAATGGTAAAAATGATATTCAAGCTGTGCTCCGCATTTTTTACAGAACCTTCCTTCTCTGATCTCATGGGAATCTTTATCATCCACCACTTTTTCACTGATTCCATAGGTAATATACGGATTACCACTATCCATGGCAAGGTATGCAGACAACGCATCATCTCCATTGACAATCACTTTCATCTCAGGTGCACTCTGCATCACTTCCTTCAGGATATTCATTGTAATATCAATCTCGCCATAACGGTCAAGCTGATCCCGGAACAGATTGGTAAGCACCATATAATCCGGTTTAAAATGCGGAAATACTCTTCTCGTAGAAGCCTCATCAATCTCAATACAAGCGTAATCCGCGTTTAAATTTCCTCCCAGGTCGGCACTCAGTGCAAAAGCAGCTACCACTCCGTTAAGCATGTTTGAACCGGTATGGTTGCAGACCACCCGACAGTCCTCTTCTTCCAATGCAGCACACAACATATTATTAGTCGTGGTCTTTCCATTGGTGCCGCATACGATAAAAATATCCTTTTTTACCTGACCTGCCAGTTCTTTCAGGATGTTCGGATCGATCTTAAGTGCAATCTTTCCGGCCCATGTCACCCCTTGCCGGTGAAAGATATGGACACTGGCTTTCTCACTGATCTTTGCTGCCCATACGGCCAACATTCTACGTAATCTCATATAGCAACTATCCTTTGATTAATTCTGTAACTTTTTCCGGATCCGGCATAGAACGAATTGCACCTTTCTTCATAGTAATCAGAGCTGCCCCTGCATTCGCATATGTCAGGATATCCCCCAGGACTTCTTCTGTCAGCCCTTCCAGTCCATGTGTAAGCACACCATGAATTGCGCATCCGCAGAATGTATCACCTGCGCCGGTCGTTTCAATCGCTTTAACCTGGAAGCCTGCTCGTTCTACACGCATACCTTTATAATATGCACGGCTTCCTTCCTTCCCCATCGTCAGAAAGATCAATGGAATCTGGTATTTTTCCTGCAGATAGCGAATTCCATCATCATAATCTTCCATTCCGGATACAAACTGAATCTCATTATCAGAAATCTTCAGTACATCGCAATACTGGAAACCGTATTCCATCTGTTGCTTTGCTTCCTCCAGAGAATTCCAGAGCGGAGGGCGTAAGTTCGGGTCAAATGTAATCAGACAACCTGCCTCTTTCGCAACATCCAGTGCCTTTTTCGTTGCAGTTCTCACCGGCTCATCCGTCATTGAGAGAGTTCCGAAGTGGAAGATCTTTGACTGACGGATCAGATCATAGTCCACCTCATTCTCAGACAGCATCATGTCTGCTCCCGGTTTACGGTAGAAGGAGAATTCTCTGTCCCCATCCGGAAATGTATGTACAAACGCCAGAGTTGTATGGATATCCTGATCAAGGATCAGCCCCTTTGTTTCGATTCCCAGTTCCTCAATTGTATCTTTCAGAAGCCTTCCGAACTGGTCTTCTCCTACTTTTCCGATAAAAGCAGTCTTTCTTCCAAGTTTATTCAGCATTGCAAGAACGTTACAGGGTGCTCCTCCCGGACAAGCCTCAAACAGGTTATTGCCCTGTTCACTCTGTCCGTTCATAGTAAAGTCGATCAACATCTCACCCAATGCGGTAACATCATATAATTTCTCCATATTAATCACTCCTTATACACGTATTTTTATTATTATACCATATTTCTCCAATATACCTAGCATTCATCAGCAATCTTATAGATTAATTTTTCTGTATCTTCCCACCCGATACATGGATCTGTGATCGACTGTCCATATACCATATTAGAGCAGATATTCTGTCTGCCTTCTACCAGATAACTCTCAACCATGACGCCTTTAATCAGATTCTTCAGATCCGGATTATATCTGCGGGTATGCAGCACCTCACTTACAATACGGATCTGTTCCTTATACTTTTTATCAGAATTTGAATGGTTGGCATCTATAATTGCAGCCGGATTCTTCAGGTCCTTTTTCTGATACAGTTCATATAGTCTTGCACATTCTTCATAATGATAGTTTGGAATACATTTGCCATACTTATCTACTCCGCCACGGAGAATGACATGTGCCAGCTCGTTTCCGGATGTCGTAACATCTGTCGCACGATAGATAAAACGATGCCCCATCTGTGCCGCAACAACAGAATTCAGCATTACAGACAGGTCTCCGCTCGTCGGATTTTTCATACCGACCGGAATGTCCATCCCGCTTGCAGTCAGCCTGTGCTGCTGATTTTCTACCGAACGTGCACCGATTGCTTCATAAGACAGAATATCATCCAGATAACTTCTGTTTTCAGGATACAGCATCTCGTCTGCTGCCGTCAGTCCGGTCTCTTCCATAGCACGAATATGCATCTTACGAATCGCCAGAATTCCAGCGTACAGATCCGGCGCCTTATCCGGATCCGGCTGATGAAGCATACCTTTATATCCTTCACCGGTTGTCCGGGGCTTGTTCGTGTAGATTCTCGGGATCAGAACCAGTTTATCCCTGACCTTCTCATTCACTCCAGCCAGACGGTTCACATATTCACATACCGACTCTTCATTATCTGCAGAACATGGGCCAATGATTACAACAAATTTGTCTGATTTGCCGGTAAAGATATCTCTGATCTGCGCATCCCTTTGCCGTTTTAATTCTTTCAACTGATCCGATAACGGATACTCCCGTTTCAATTCTGCAGGTGACGGGAGTTCTTTATTAATTCTCATTGACATAATTCTTCACTCCATCCTGAATAATTATCCAAGTAAATGTACTCCTCCAAGAAGTACATAAGATATAAACCACATGATCACTGTTGCCATACAGATTCCGATTATGACTGCAGGAAAGGCTTTTTTAAACTTGATTCCAAGAAGCGCCGCAATCAGAGACCCCGTCCATGCACCTGTTCCCGGAAGCGGTATCCCGACAAAAAGCACCAGACCCCAGAATTCATATTTTTCAATCTTATCACTTTTACTCATAGCTTTTGCTTCCAGGCGGTCAACCATCGGTTTCAATGTTTTTGTTCCTTTCATCCATCGGAAGATCGGTGTAATCAAAAGAAGAATAAATGGAACCGGAATAATATTTCCAATGATACACAATGGAATGGCTGTACTGACCGGCACACCCAGAATCGGTCCTGCAACCAGCAATGCTCCTCGAAGTTCCAGTATTGGGATCATGGATATCAGAAACACAATTACCTCTTTACTGACACTTCCACTCAGCGCATTAATAATCCCCTGTACTAAACTTTCAGTCATAAAATACTCCTTTATTTCGTCATATATTCTCTAAAAAATGCAAACAATGCTTCCATCTCTTCTCTGGTTCCGATCGTGATACGCATATACTGCTCTATCCTTTCACTTCCCCAGAATCGAACATAGATATCATGCTTTTTCAAAGCTTCAAACAGTTCTTTTGCATCATACTGCGGATGCATGGCAAAGATAAAATTCGACTTTGAATCCAGACAGTGAAATCCCAGTTTTTTCAACTCTTCTTTCGCCCACTCTCTGGTCTCTACAATTTTACGTATCCCATTTTCAAAGTATTCCTTATCCTTCACCGCTTCTACTCCACATACCAGAGAAGTCTGATTCATCGTATAAGAATTAAATGAATATTTTGCATCATTCAGATATCGGATCAATGTCGGGTTACTGATCGCATACCCGATGCGCATTCCTGCCATGGATCTTGCCTTGGAAAATGTCTGTACTACAATCAGATTGTCATATTTATCGATCAATTCGATTGCAGAACGCCCCGCAAAATCCACATAAGCTTCATCCACAATGACGACCACATCCTGGTTATGTGCAATGATTTCTTCCACAACATCCAACTCTTCATAGATTCCTGTCGGTGCATTCGGATTTGGAAAGATGACTCCGCCATTATCTTGATAATAATCTTCCCTTTTCAATCGGAAATTCTCATCCAGTTTCTGACATTCATACGGTATTCTGTACAGATCAGCCCATACTTTATAGAATGAATATGTAATATCCGGAAACAGAATCGGCTTTTCGGAATTAAAAAATGTCAGAAAACACATGGAAAGCACATCATCCGATCCAACTCCTACAAATACCTGATCCGGATTCACCTGATAGAATCTGGCCAGTTCTTCCACAAGCGACGCGGCAGTCGGATCCGGATACAGCCTGAACCGGTCAGTATCCATCTCTTCCAGTGCCTTTGTCACTCCCGGTGCAGGAGGATAAGGATTCTCATTGGTATTCAGTTTTATCACTTTGCGCTGCGGTTGTTCCCCCGGCACATAAGGTTCTACTTTTCGGATATTTTTCTCAAACGCTTTCATGATTCTCTCCTAGAAATATTCTTTCGCCAGTTCCCGGAATTTCGGAAGTGAATTCACAATTGTATCGTGTGATACACAATATGCAAGTCGTACATATCCCGGACAGGCAAATGAACTTCCCGGCACGATCAGTATATTATATTTTTTAGCAGCCTGGCAGAATTCTTTTTCATCCGGTACCGGAGATTTCACAAACAGATAAAATGCCCCCTGTGGCTTAATACATTCAAATCCACAGTCTTTCAGACCATTATAAAGATCTTCTCTGTTTCTGTCATAGAAAGAGAGATCTGTCTTCTCATTCAGACACTTTGCAACTACTTTCTGCTGAAGAGTAGGCGCATTAACAAAGCCAAGGATTCGTGTTGCAACATTTGCTGCAGACAGAACATCGGCACTGTCTGTTACCTCATCCGGAATTACCAGATATCCGATACGTTCTCCCGGAAGAGACAGGGACTTGCTGTAAGAATATCCAACGATCGTATTCGCATAATACTTTGTAAGATATGGAACCTCTACTCCGTCATAAGCAAGCTCACGATAAGGTTCATCAGAAATCAGAAAGATATCTGTTCCATATTCCTTCTGCTTCGCCTCCATAATAGCTGCCATTTTTTTTATCGTCTCTTCCGAATACACAACACCTGTCGGATTATTCGGAGTGTTTACAATAACAGCTTTGGTTTTTGGTGTGATTTTCTGCTCAAATTCATCAAGCTTTGGCTGAAAATCAACCGTATTCGGGGAGATCTCTACAAGCACACCATCGTAATTATTGGTATAAGAACGATATTCTCCAAAATAAGGAGCAAAAGCAATCACCTCATCTCCCGGATTAATCAGTGATTTCAATATGACATTCAGTCCTCCGGCAGCTCCGACCGTCATAACGATGTTCTTTCCTTCAAAAGATGTTCCGAAACGTTCATTCAGAGATGCTGCAACAGCTTCTCTGACATCTGCGTATCCACAGTTGCTGTTAGTATATCCGTGAAGAACCACAGGATCTGTCTCATCCAGCAATTCCAGAATGGCTTTTTTTACTGCTTCCGGTGCCGGCACATTTGGATTGCCAAGACTGAAATCAAACACATTCTCCGCACCATAGATTTTTGCAAGTCGATTGCCTTCTTCGAACATTGCACGAATAGCTGAACTGTTTGCTACCATGTTTTTCATTTTTTCTGCTATCATTGTCTATTCCTCCTTGCATTCTTTACACAGATTCCTTTTCTGTCACATATCCCTTTTCCACCATAAATATCGGACGGTAGGATAATTTCGCTTTTCTGAGTCCCTCGGCACCCGTATCCTCTTCACGGTTAATATACTGATAATTCATACATTCATGCTCAACAAACTGCTGATTGATCATCGGATATGCTCCCTGTACATCCGCAAAAGCTTTCTCTATATGAACTACAAATGTATCCTGACAGATCGGCTCCCCGATCGTAAAAGCAACAACCTCCCCATCAATTCGCAGCACGCCGCCAGTAAGGTCCAGCTCTTCCAGAAGCCTGAGTGAATTCAGAGTCACACACATCTCGCTTCGTTTCTCCGAATCCTCCTCGCATCCATTTTCCTCACGCCATTTCAAAGCCATCTGAAAGCAGTCTTCCACATTGTCTGTAGTCATCTTCTCATAACTCCAGCGACCTTCATATGTCGCCTTAAACTTATTAATATGATTTCTTTTTCCATGAAGCTTTTTCCCTGATAATGTCGCCAGTTTTTCTGACTCATAGACATAATCCGCATCATCCCGCATATACTCAATCTGAAATCTTCCGGGATACCATTCCTCCAGCTGTGCAAAATACTCCGGAGTGACATTATACATCTGAAACTGCACATTTCTCTGTGCACTATACTCCATTAGTACTTCCAGCGCTTTCTTCACATTTTCCGGCTCCCCTGCCGGAAATGCGAATGCCAGATGATCTTCATCTTCACTTTTAAATACGAGCGCCTGTTCCACAATTGCCCATGTAACCGGATACTTCCTGGACCACAGAAAAACATTGGCAAATGTTCTTTCACAGCTTCTGCTGGTATGATTTTCAAAATAATGGGTGATGATCTCCTTATCCTCCAGCTGCGCACGTTTAAATAGTATTTCTTCCATATTTTACCTTCTTTTATTTATCTTTTTCTCTGCATGTTTTTTAGTATAGCATATGAGAAACCTGACTACAAGAACCAGAATTACGACAATTCCAAGGATAATCATGTATAGAATCACCGCAATTTTATTCGGATTTTTCAGAATATCCATGACATTTTTACTGTCATTTTCACACTTTCTCCCCTCATATTCGCCATAGTAAGAAGGTATCTGTGAGATTCCATCCTGATTCTTTTCAAAAGATTCCAGATAGGATGCAAGCGCATACCACTCCTTGACTTCTGCGCCCCCCTGATCATGAATAATATACTGTTCAAAATCATCAATCGCATTGCCGTCTTGATCTTTTGGCACAATTTTCAGAATTCCTTTCGAAGTATCCTCTACCGAGCCAAGCATCTGTGCAGAATATAAACCTGCCACCACACGATACAGCTGGTCATCCTTGATTGTAACCCATTCCTTTTCTTCGGAATAAGGAACATTTGTTACCAGTTTTACATCCGTCACACGGTTCAGGATCATCCGGTTCGGATTATATACCCAGTTAAGTCCGCTCGGATACAGCTGTGCCGATGTCATAAGCGGTGACACCGATACATCGATCTCTGCTACTGTCTTCAATTCTTTTCCGGTCAGATATACACTGACCAGTGGATATCCCGGAATCCGGTCTGCTCCGATTCCAAGCGAGCAGACGTTAAATGCATCCGAAACCGTCAGCTCCCCTTTTTGGAAGGTATCGCGGATGGTTCCTGACGGTGCAATTGCCACGTCTACCTTTTCATAATCGTCTCCCTCAGCTTTCTGAACCGCATATACATATGCATCTGCAATCATATTCCCGAGAGAATCTTCCTTCAGAGTTTCTGCAAACTCATCCATCTGTGTAAATTCAATCTCATTCTCTGCCAGGATCTGATCGAATGTATATCCGAATCCGGACAGATATTCTGAATTCACCTTATTTTTATATTGTTCAAGCTTTGCTGCCACATTTTCATTGATCGTTATCGTTTCATCCAGTCGGTTCAGACTGTATGATTTCATTTCCCATCGTCCATTTTCATTTCTGGTCAGAGTAAGTTCGCCGAGATTCTCACAATACGGTCCCCCGGACACAATATACGTATCTCCAGACTGAATAGGTTCTTCCAGAATGGTATGCGTATGTCCACTGATGATCACATCGATTTCAGGTACCTTCTCTGCAAGGATCTCGTCTTCTGACTTCTTCCTGTTCTCATTCGTCCCACTGTGTGACAGACATACGATCATATCTACATCTTCTTCCTCAAGCTGATCTACTGCTTTTTCCGAAGCTTCAACGATATCTTCAAATTCCAGTCCACTTTCCGGAGCACAGTCATCTGCATCCTCTCCCATGACACCAAACACGCCCACTCGTACTCCTCCATGCTCAATCACAGCACAGGAAGAAGCACCATACTCATCCATCGCCTGTTTTACCATCAGATTGTCCCTGGAAGTATTCTTTTCCCAGTCAATGTTCGAACTGACAAGAACCGGAAGTGATATCTGCGGATCCTGTGCAGCACTCTGAACTGCCGCATGCAGCATATTGCTGATTCCTTCACTCCGATAATCAAATTCATGATTGCCAAAGGTTGTCGCATCATAGCCGACATATCCCATCATTGCAAGTTCAGAGGCCTCTGTTTCATAGATGGTCTGGTACAGTGTTCCCATAGAAAAATCACCGCCGTCCAGAAGAAATGTTGCAGGATTCTCTGCCTTCTTCTGATCTGCAAGTGTCTTCAGTTTCCCCAGACCTCCGATCATAATCGTCTGTCCATCCTCATCTTCTGCCTTGTATGGATCCATATGGGAATGCATATCATGCGTAAATAAAATTGTTACCCCTTCTTCTGTGTTCTTCTCATCATCTGCAAGAACCGATGTTACAGACATACCACACAACATGATAATGATCAACATTACCGATGACATCCTCTTTTTTATATTCATTCCTGACATAGCCCCCTTATTCATCCTTTATAACAGCTTCTTTTGACATGCCCCGGGACAGGCCTGTATCAAAGTTTCTATGGTACAATGACTCATAGATTCCCTTCTTTTCCAGCAATTCCTCATGCGTTCCTTCCTCGGCGATCCCCGATTCTGTTAACACCAGAATTCTCTGTGCGTTCTGAATGGTCGTTAATCTGTGAGCGATTACAAATGTGGTACGATTCTTCGCCAGATGCTCCAGTGACTTCTGAACAACCTGCTCACTTTCGTTATCCAGAGCTGAGGTCGCCTCATCGAAAATCAGAATCGGCGGATTCTTAAGAAATACTCTTGCAATCGACAGTCTCTGTTTCTGCCCGCCGGAAAGCTTTACTCCACGCTGTCCGATATCCGTATCATATCCATCCGGAAAACTCATGATAAAATCATGTGCATTGGCATTTCTTGCCGCCCGGATGACTTCTTCATCCGTCGCCTCCGGTCTTCCGTACCTGATATTATCCATAATTGTTCCTGCAAAGAGATATACGTCCTGCTGCACGATTCCAATATGATTACGCAGATCATTCAGCCGGATATCCCGGATATCCTTCCCATCTATGAAAATCGCTCCATCTGACACCTCATAAAATCTTGGAATCAGACTGCACAGTGTGGTCTTTCCAACACCGGAAGGTCCAACCAGTGCCACATAATCGCCCGCCTTTACTTTCAGATTCACATGTCTTAACACTCTTTCAGACTGCTCCTCGTATCCAAAAGATACATCTTTAAATTCAATCTCTCCACACACCCTGGGCATTGCCTCTGCATCCGGCTTATCTGCAATATCCGGAGCAATCGACAATATTTCCAGAAAACGCTCAAATCCGGAATACCCATTCTGAAACTGCTCCGTAAAACTGACAAGTTTTTTCACTGGATCTGTAAAATTATTAATATAAAGGAAAAATGTCAGCAGATCCGCAAGTGCAACGGTTCCATTTAACATCATTCCTACTCCTGCCAGAAGAACCACTACCGTAATTAAAGTGGTCATCGCACCCAGACCGGAATTGTAGATTCCCATATACCGGTAGCTCAGTTTTTTCGCTTCCACAAAATTATTGTTTCCCGCACTGAACTTTTTCATTTCTACTTTTTCATTTGCAAAAGATTTTACCACCCGGATCCCTGCAAGACTGTCTTCGATCTGGCTATTGATATCCGCAATCTTCTCTCTGTTTTTCTTAAAGGCAACCTTCATCTTTTGATTATAATAAAAAGCAAACAGAAGCATCATCGGGATAAATGCAAACGCAATCAGTGCAAGCTTTACATTTACCATCAGAAGAATCGAAAAAGAACCTGTGATCTTGATTACAGAGATCACCAGATCTTCCGGTCCATGGTGCAGAAGCTCACTGATATCAAAAAGGTCACTTGTGATTCTGGACAGCAGGTGTCCGACTTTCTGGTTGTCATAGAAAGCAAAAGTCAGCTTCTGATAATGTCCGAAAATATCCTTTCGCATATCTGCTTCCATCTTTGCTCCCATGATATGTCCGAAATATCCGATATAAAAATTACAGAAAATCTCCAGAAAGACCAGAAGAATCATAACTATTCCCAGTTCTGTGATCATCTTTACAGCATCCCGGACTTCAAAATACACCACCTCATTCGTTATATAACGAACGATCAGGGGAATGATCAGGGTAATCACAGCACCCAGAATGGCAAATAACATATCGCTGTAAAACAGGACGCGATATGGTTTGTAATATGCAAATAATTTTTTCAGTTTTTCTTTCATTATACTCCCCCCGCTTCTCCTCGGTGTTCCTTTCACTCACATGCCGAACGCACCTCGGATCCGCTCCGCTTCTCCTCGATGTTCGTTTCTCTTCCCTTCGAACGCACCTCGGATCCGCTCCGCTTCTCCTCGGTGTTCGTTTCTCTTCCCTTCGAACGCACCTCGGATCCGCTCCGCTTCTCCTCGGTGTTCGTTTCACTCACATGCCAGATATGAAAAAAAGACGCACACAAATACATTTGCGTCGTCCTTTTTTTCATATCTGGCGCGTTCGTGTTATTCGTTCATATTTGCAAGTTTTGCAGCCTGATCAGCTGCGATGCATGCGTCGATGATTTCCTGAATATCACCGTTCATAATTTTGTCAAGTTTGTATAATGTAAGGCCGATTCGATGATCTGTGACACGGCCCTGCGGGAAGTTGTAAGTACGGATCTTCTCAGAACGGTCTCCTGTTCCGATCTGGCTCTTTCTTGCCTCAGCTTCCGCATCATGCCGTTTCTGACATTCCATATCATATAATTTTGCACGCAAAAGTGCGAATGCCTTATCTTTATTCTGCAACTGTGACTTTTCTGTCTGGCTGTAAATTACAATTCCCGTCGGATAGTGAGTCAGACGAACTGCGGAGTCTGTTGTATTGACGCACTGCCCTCCATTACCCGATGCACGCATAACATCGATACGAATATCTTTTTCGTCGATCTGAATATCTACATCTTCGGCTTCCGGCATTACTGCAACTGTAATGGTTGAAGTATGAATACGTCCGCCGGATTCTGTCTCCGGAACCCTCTGTACACGATGTACACCGGACTCATACTTCATTACAGAATATGCTCCCTTGCCATTTATCATAAATGTAACATTTTTCATACCGCCGATACCGATTTCTTCGCATTCTACCAGTTCAACCTTCCATCGCTGGCTTTCAGCATAATGCAGATACATGCGATATATCTCCGCTGCAAACAATGCTGCTTCATCTCCACCTGCACCGGCGCGAATCTCCACAATAACATTCTTATCATCATTCGGATCCTTCGGAAGAAGCAGGATCTTCAGTTCCTGTTCCAGTTCCTCAACTCTCTTCTTTGCATCATTCAGTTCTTCTTTTGCAAGTTCACGCATCTCTTCATCCGTTTCTTCATTCAACATCTCCAGACTGTCCTCGATTGCCTGCTTGCATGCCTTATATTCCTTGTATGCCTCCACGATCGGAGTCAGCTCATTCTGTTCTTTCATCAATTTACGGAACCTGTTTGGATCATTTGCAACATCCGGTTCCTGAAGCTCGCTTAAGATTTCTTCCAGGCGAATGAGCAGATCTTCTAATTTATCAAACATAATTTTTCCTCCTCGTATCTATCTTCTATCCTTTTTCTTTTAACCAGCTTTAAAACACCATTACTCTTTATTGTACATGCCGATTACTACCCGGTCAAGTCCTGCCAGATCCTTTTTTACCTTCACGTCAGAATATCCTTCAGCCTTCATAAGTTCTGAAACTGCCTTCCCCTGGTCATGACCGATTTCAAACAGTAAAGTACCGCCTTTTTTAAGATATCGTCCACTTTCACACACAATCTTTCTGTAAAAAAAGAGCCCGTCTTCTTTTCCGTCCAGTGCGATCCACGGATCATGCAGTCTCACTTCATCCTGAAGTTCTGCAATCACATCCGTTCTGATATATGGCGGATTTGACACGATCATATCATAAGTATCTTCAATATGCTCAAACAGATCACTCTGTATAAATTTTGCTCTTACTTCCAGACGTTTCCGATTCGCTTCCGCGACCCTTAGCGCTTCTTCAGAGATATCACAGCCGGTCCCCTCAATTCCCGGCTTCATTTTCACCATGCTTAAAAGAATGCATCCCGAACCAGTACACATGTCCAGCACCTTCATTCCCGTATAAGATATTTTCAGTGCTTCTTCTACCAAAGTCTCTGTATCCTGTCTCGGGATCAGAACATGATCATTGACCTGAAACGAATACCCCATAAATTCCTGTTCACCGGTGATATGCTGCAGAGGAACTCTGGTGCTCCGAATCCGGATCAATTCCAGATATTCCAGCGCTTTCTCTCCATCCACTTCTTTTGCAGGTTCTCCATAATAAGAAGCCTTTGTGGTGCCTGTAATAAACTCCAACAGATACCATGCATCCAGTTCCGCCTCTTTTATCCCTGCTTCTCGAAGCCTTTTGATTCCTTCTTTATATATCTGTTGAAGTGTGAAAGTTTTCTTCCTCATACGCTCTCCAATCAAACACTGCTTCTACCGCCTCAATTGCCACCTCTATCATTCCATCATCCGGCTCTTTTGTCGTCATCTTCTGAATTGCCAGTCCCGGTTTGCTTAGCAGGTTGATCAGCGGATTTTCACTTCGTCCGGCAAGTCTCAGTATTTCATACGATATTCCTGCAATTACCGGAAGCAGTGCAATCCTGACAAACACTCTCATAGCCAGTGACTCTACACGTACCACCAGAAGAAGAAGGATACTGATTGCCAGCACAAAGAACAAAAAGCTCGTTCCACATCTCTTGTGCTGTCTGGAACTCTTTCTTACATTTTCCACTGTAAGTGGAAGGCCATGTTCAATGCAGTTGATGCATTTATGTTCCGCTCCATGGTACATGAATGTCCTCTGAATATCTTCCATTCTGGAAATCAGAAGCACATACAAGATAAAAATACCAATTCTTACGAATCCCTCTATCACTGTTCGCACAGCATAAGAATCGATCAGTGGTTTTAAAAGTGATGACAAAAAGTACGGAAGAACCATAAAAATCGCAATTGCAATCACAAGAGAAACTGCCACAGTTGCCCCCATCATAACACTTTCCTGTTTTTCTTTCCTTCTGGATTCTTCATCTGTCAGTGCTTTTTCTTCTTCCTCTTCTTCATAAAAGCTTGCAGAAAACATCATTGTCTTAATTCCGAGCACCATAGAATCTATAAAATTAAACACGCCTCTGATAAACGGTATCGTCGTAAGCTTTTTCCATTTTCCTGTGATGCTGTGATACGTTTCCTTCTGAACTTCGATCCCGCCGTCCGGCTTACGTACTGCAACTGCATAATCATCCTTATGCTTCATCATGATTCCTTCCAGAACGGCCTGACCGCCAATATTAGATGATTTCATGTATTACTCCTTTTATCCCAAAGTGCAAAAAAGGTTGAGATTAAACAACCTCAACCCATTACTTGCTAACTTATTTTCCCATTCCGTATTTCTTATTGAACTTATCAA
Organism: Faecalicatena contorta; assembly: GCF_021531995.1. GTDB lineage: Bacteria > Bacillota > Clostridia > Lachnospirales > Lachnospiraceae > Dorea_A > Dorea_A contorta_A. Next base: position 231 of record NZ_JAFBIZ010000018.1, on the reverse strand, counting down.
CACGGCCACGAGCCTGAGTTGCTTTCTGCTGTCCTGTATAGAATGGATGACATTTAGAACAGATTTCTACGTGGATTTCTTCATTTGTAGATCCTGTTACGAATGTATTACCACAGTTACAAGTTACAGTTGCCTGATAATATTTTGGATGTATTCCTTCTTTCATGATTTTCACCTCTTCTTTATTTTGTCACATGCATCATATGTGCAATAATGTTCTTTAAATTAAAC
>NZ_JAFBIZ010000189.1 GCF_021531995.1 Faecalicatena contorta | reverse complement strand
TAGGGATATCTCATCTTGAGGGGGGCTTCACGCTTAGATGCCTTCAGCGTTTATCCCGTCCCGGCTTGGCTACTCTGCCATGCATCTGGCGATGCAACAGATCCACCAGCGGCCAGTCCATCCCGGTCCTCTCGTACTAAGGACAGCTCCTCTCAAATATCCTACGCCCACGCCGGATAGGGACCGAACTGTCTCACGACGTTCTGAACCCAGCTCGCGTACCGCTTTAATGGGCGAACAGCCCAACCCTTGGGACCTACTTCAGCCCCAGGATGCGATGAGCCGACATCGAGGTGCCAAACCACTCCGTCGATGTGAACTCTTGGGAGTGATAAGCCTGTTATCCCCAGGGTAGCTTTTATCCGTTGAGCGATGGCAATCCCACTTTATACCACCGGATCACTAAGTCCTACTTTCGTACCTGCTCCACCCGTCGGTGTCGCAGTCAAGCTCCCTTCTGCCTTTGCACTCTTCGAATGGTTTCCGTCCATTCTGAGGGAACCTTTGAGCGCCTCCGATACCCTTTCGGAGGCGACCGCCCCAGTCAAACTCCCCACCTGACATTGTCCCCCGACCAGTTCATGGCCGCTGGTTAGAAACCCAATACTGCAAGGGTGGTATCCCAACATTGGCTCCAAGACAACTGGCGTCATCTCTTCCTAGCCTCCCACCTATCCTGTACATGCAATACCGAATCCCAGTATCAAGCTGGAGTAAAGCTCCATGGGGTCTTTCCGTCCTGGCGCAGGTAACCAGCATCTTCACTGGTACTTCAATTTCACCGGGTGCATTGTTGAGACAGTGCCCAAATCATTACGCCTTTCGTGCGGGTCGGAACTTACCCGACAAGGAATTTCGCTACCTTAGGACCGTTATAGTTACGGCCGCCGTTTACTGGGGCTTAAATTCAAGGCTTCGCTTGCGCTAACCTCTCCTCTTAACCTTCCAGCACCGGGCAGGCGTCAGCCCATATACTTCACCTTTCGGTTTTGCATAGACCTGTGTTTTTGCTAAACAGTTGCTTGGGCCAATTCTCTGCGGCCAACTCTCGTTGGCACTCCTTCTCCCGAAGTTACGGAGTCATTTTGCCGAGTTCCTTAACAATGCTTCTCCCGTCGGCCTTAGGATTCTCTCCTCATCCACCTGTGTCGGTTTACGGTACGGGCTTAAGTAAAACGATAGCGGCTTTTCTTGACGCATGGCTCACACGCTTCCCTACTCTTCATTCGGTCCGCATCACGTCTTCAGATTGTTACACGGATTTGCCTATGTAACTCCTACCTCGCTTACACCGGATTCTCCATTTCCGGCTCGTGCTCTCCACACGTGTCCCCACAGTTCTGTTTACTTAAGGTACAGGAATTTCAACCTGTTGTCCATCGACTACGTCTTTCGACCTCGCCTTAGGCCCCGACTTACCCAGAGCAGATCAGCTTTACTCTGGAAACCTTAGATATTCGGCCGGAAGGATTCTCACCTTCCTCTCGCTACTCATTCCGGCATTCTCTCTTCAATACAGTCCACAGCTCCTTATCGGTACTGCTTCTTCCCGTATTCAATGCTCCTCTACCAATCCTTTTCAGAATTCCTGAGCTTCGGCAGTGTGTTTCAGCCCCGGACATTTTCGGCGCAGGACCTCTCGACTAGTGAGCTATTACGCACTCTTTGAATGTATGGCTGCTTCTAAGCCAACATCCTAGTTGTCTTTGAAATCCCACATCCTTTTCCACTTAACACACATTTTGGGGCCTTAGCTGCAGGTCTGGGCTCTTTCCCTTTTGACTGCCCAACTTATCTCGTGCAGTCTGACTCCCATACACCATCTACACGGCATTCGGAGTTTGATATTCTTCGGTAAGCTTTGACGCCCCCTAGGAAATTCAGTGCTCTACCTCCGCAAGACTTGTATGAGGCTAGCCCTAAAGCTATTTCGAGGAGAACCAGCTATCTCCGGGTTCGATTGGAATTTCTCCCCTATCCACACCTCATCCCCACCCTTTTCAACGGATGTGGGTTCGGACCTCCATTGCCTTTTACGGCAACTTCATCCTGGACATGGATAGATCACCCGGTTTCGGGTCTGCTCCGACTGACTTCTCGCCCTATTAAGACTTGGTTTCCCTTCGGCTCCGGACCTTCAGTCCTTAACCTCGCCAGCCAGCGCAACTCGCCGGACCGTTCTACAAAAAGTACGCGGTTCCACCTGTATAGTGGTTCCACAGCTTGTAAACATATGGTTTCAGGTTCTGTTTCACTCCCCTCCCGGGGTCCTTTTCACCGTTCCTTCACAGTACTATGCGCTATCGGTCACTAAGGAGTATTTAGCCTTACGGGGTGGTCCCCGCGTATTCAGTCAAGGTTCCACGTGTCTCGACCTACTCTGGATCCCGCTGTGTCTCTCGTCTTTTCGCTTACGGGGCTTTCACCCTCTCTGGCTGGCTTTCCCAAAACCATTCTGCTAAGACTCATGAATCACTTCTGCGGTCCGAACCCCGGGATGCACGCATCCCGGTTTGGGCTCTTCCGTTTTCGCTCGCCGCTACTCACAGAATCACTTGTTGTTTTCTCTTCCTCCGGCTACTTAGATGTTTCAGTTCACCGGGTTCCCTTCCTTAACTTATGTATTGGGTTAAGGATAACTGAGGTTTGCTCAGTTGGGTTTCCCCATTCAGAAATCTCCGGATCGTAGGATATTTGCTCCTCCCCGAAGCTTTTCGCAGCTTATCACGTCTTTCATCGGCTCTTAGTGCCAAGGCATCCACCATACGCTCTTTCTAGCATGACCAACTA
>NZ_JAFBIZ010000188.1 GCF_021531995.1 Faecalicatena contorta | reverse complement strand
ATAGTATTGATCTGAAAAGATTTTAATATCTTCTTGTAATTTTTTTACAGTATTTTTAAACAGGATATTTACTATATACATTAAAGATATGAGCACAACTGCAGTTTGCGCCCGCCGGCGGTCGCAAATGCGTTTCACAGCGGCCATTCTGCGGAGCAAAACGGCCGCCCATATTTGATTAACTGATTCCCTCTTATCGTGGATTGATCTTGATAGTGTAATGCTTGGTAGCTCGCTTCATGATAGAATTCGCCGATACTTCATCGTTGAGAATCATTGCTTTCCAGTTATCCGGATTGCGCTGAGAACACACGATAGTGCTCTTTCTCTGCTCATTCCGTTTCTCAAGCAGTTCGAAAAGGATCTTGATTTCACGCTCATCTGTAATCGTGTGGAGCAGGAAGTCATCCAGAATGATCAGTTCCCACTTCAGATACTTTTTCATCTTGCGGGCGTATTTATCGTAATCCTGCTCTTTTAGAGCGACCATACTTTCCAGAAGTTCTTCACTATGGAAATATCCAACGTTATACCGATTACAAGCCTTGATGCCAATCGCTTTAGCGAGATAAGATTTACCGGCATCAGATTCACCGAGAATGCAAAGATTATAGCCTCTTTCAATGAAATCCAGAGAAGACAGAACCTCTGTTATTCCGGAAGGCAGGTATTCTCTTTTGTCAGAGTCAACACAATCGGATAACTCTTCAGGGGATCCTTTCAGATGAGCTGCTGTCAGTCGATTTTTAAATGTCGTACTGATCTTTTCCTGAAATTGTGGGCCAATCAGTTCCGCAATCAAAGTAAGGCGATCCATTTCCAGAAATCCTGGTCTGTGGTACAGATCATCCAGAGTAGCTGCCATTGTAGAAAGTTTGAGCTCGTTCAATTCATCTACAAGCTCATTAATGAGTGCAGTTCCGGTAAGCATCAGTCGTCCACCTCCTCTCGCATTTGGTCCGCAAGGGCTTTACTGCGGGATAAAAGAGTATCAATGCTGGAAGCTTCCGGTGGCATTACATATCCGCCACGAGTAGGCTCTTTCTTTGATGGAGTAGAATGACGGTATCCTGCTTCACCGAGATCGTCTGCAACAACGGAAATCGTATTCTTGATGAATGTATATTTCTGCTTATTCAGGGTGATTGCCTGTTTGCAACACTCTTCAAGCGCTTTATTACTGTATTTCTTTGTGAAGTTCAGAATCCCCAGGCACATGCGGTATGTCTGGACTTCATATGGTCTGGATTTAAGAATCGTACGGATAATAGTCTCTGTATTCTTGCCAATAAGTTGAGCTTTTTGGATAAAGTAAGGCCCGTTCCACTGTGTAAATCCTTTATAGTTGTCCGGCAGATGCTCTGGATTCGTTGACCACTGGCCCTTACGAGTCGCTCTTGGCCATTCATAAAGGAATTCTCCAGAGAGAGAATAAATGCGAACAACGGTTGATGAAGCCTTAATAGATACTTTTTTATGCAGAAATGCTTTATCTACGCTATAATAAGCATTGTCGAAGCGTACGTGGAAGTCGCTTGATACTTTTGCCGTTTTTCTCTCCATGTACTCGTAATGCATGGAGGGAAGCGGCATCAATTCAAGTTTCTCCTCTTCCCAATAGTAGTGTCTATTGTGCTCTTTCTTCTTGAAGGGCTCCTTATTCAGGGCCTCCAGTTCTTTCCAGAGATCCTTATTAAACTGTTCTAAAGAGAAATACTGTCGTTCTTCAAGCTTGTGGAAGAAGCCTTTCTCCAGAATACCGACTGCATTTTCTACAGAGCTTTTGAATTTCGGCTTCCGGACTTTCGCTGGAAGGATGACAGTGCCATAATGGTCTGCCCAGTCAGCATAATCCTTGTTCAGTTCCGGCTCGATCCAGTCCTGGTTGACGATAACAGCCTGCTTGCAATTATCGCAGACTACTAATGCGGGTACGCCCCCGAAGTAATCCAGTGCGTGGTTATTGACTTCAATCCACTGCGGTTCCTTTGTGGAAAGCATTCCTTCTGCATAGATGTATTGAGAATACGGAAGAATGGCGACAAACACGACGATGGTCAGGATCTCACCTGTAAGCGGATCCGTCATAGCAAAGGTCTGGCCCGCGAAGTCAACTTCCATCTTTTGAGCAATTACAGCATCGAAGTGGGCAGTCTCGTAATTCTCCTCGCACCACTTGTTGTAGAGTTCGCAGTATTGACGGTACTGGTAGAAGCGTTTTCCTTCTTCCGAACACTTCTTAGAGTATCTGTTCCATAAGAAAACCAATGTCATGTTTTTGCGAGTTGCCATGAGCTTGGCATCCGCTTCGTAATCAGGATACTCAATGTTTTCATTGCGTCCACCCGATCCCGGAATGGATCCATACACGATCTCTGCAATTCCATAATTCGTGATGCCGGGCGGTAAAGGGTAAGAAAGAGACTCACATTTCTCAAATGCTCTTAAGAAGTCATTTACTCCTGATTTGCTTGCACCCAGCTGTCTGGCGATTTCGCTTCCGGATAAAGAAAGCGCGTAGCGTTTGATAATGATGTTTTTGTAATCCAGCATGCATTATCCTCCTGTAATAAATGTATTTTCATCCAAAGGATGAATACATCTATTATCTCGGAGACTGCGACATCAAGCAAAGGCTAACCGACCGTTCAGCTTCGCATTGCGGCCGTTTTGCTCCGCAAACCCAGCCGATGGGGTGCGCCATATGCACACAACGGATATTAATGTTAAAATGTTAGAAATTTTCATTAAAAAATATAATGAAATAAAAAAATTACCTATAATCATAAAAATAC
>NZ_JAFBIZ010000187.1 GCF_021531995.1 Faecalicatena contorta | reverse complement strand
AGTTTAATCCGTAATTTCACTTTCGTAAATAGATTAAAATAAAGAAAACGAGGTGAGAAAAAATGGATGAAAAATATATTGCAGACCGAATCACAGAGCTGCGCCTTAGAAAAAATGTATCCGAATATCAAATGAGTCTTGATCTTGGTAAAAATAAAAGTTACATCCAGAATATCAGCTCCGGACGTTCTCTGCCTTCCATGAGCCAGTTTTATGAAATATGCCGTTATTTTGATATTACACCACAGGAGTTCTTTGATGAAAGGATTCATAACTTACCTCTTTATCAAAAAGCAAACGATCTTTTAAAACAGTTGGATGAGGATGATATGATGGCGGTTATATCCATTCTCAAAAGATTAACCGCCAAACATCCCTAATGATTCTTACAGGCTGCCTTTTATGGCAGCTTAATTTTTTTCCAAAATTCTTCCAATCTCCAAAATTTCATGACTATTTCTAAGTAAATGGGCAAGACCCAAGTTGTACCTTGATAATTGCATACACCTCTCAGAAGATTGATATAGGTGCTGCAGATAGTGCCTGCATTTATTGCGTGCCTGCAGCTTTAAGATTACATAGTAACGCCTTCTACGTGGCCTGGAAGGGCATAGGAACTGGATTCTGAGAAGTTTTACAATATAAAAATTGAAATTTACAAGACAGAGAAAGAAACGTATAATAAATGCAAGAGGATCAGTAAGGCTATACGTTTCCAATGCTGTCTTAGAAAGGAGTATACATGACAGCAAAATCTACACATGAATCAGCTGCTATAAAGTCATGTGGATCAGATACCTATTCCGTTCAGGATATTGCCGTCATTTTAGGAATAAGCAATAAATCTGCATATAAACTATGCGAACAGAATTTCTTTATTTCCAAACGAATCGGCAGAATTATTCGGATAAATAGACGATCCTTTGAGGACTGGCTAAATAGCAAGTCAAATTAAAGGAGAGGTAACGTATGGCTACAATACTTAAACGTAAGAAAAAATATTCTGTTGTTTATTACTACGAGGATGAGAAAGGAGAAAAAAAACAAAAGTGGGAAACATATAATACCCACGCCGAAGCCAAAAAGAGAAAAATTGAAGTAGAGTCGGAGCAAAACAATGGAACCTTTATTCCACCAAAGGATGTTACAGTTCGCGACTTTCTTTATGATTTCGTAAAAATTTATGGTACGACACACTGGGCTTTATCTACTTATGAATCTAATTGCTCTCTGATTGCAAATTACATTAATCCAATCATTGGCGACGTTCCGATTCAAAGTATCAATCCTAAAGTTGTGGATGAGTATTATCAGACACTTAAAAAAACAAAATCCGTTGTTAAAAGAAACCGAACGCCTAGAAGTGAATATGTAACTCCAGGTGTTATCAATAGCGTACATAAACTTATGCGCTGTGCATTTGATCAAGCTGTGAAATGGGAATTAATTTCCAGAAATCCATTTCCGTTAGCCAATCGTCCAAAAACGACCTATAAGAAAAGAGATATATGGGATGCAGAAATGATTCGAAAAGCACTGGACGGATGCAAGGATCCAAAACTTTATATTGCAATAAATCTTGCATTTGCGTGTTCATTACGTTTGGGAGAAATCATTGGACTACAATGGGATAATGTACATATAAGCGATGCTGATATTGCTGCTGATGATGCCCATGTGATGGTTGTTCAGGAACTTGCCAGAGTATCCAAGGATGCCAGACAATTTCTAGATGAAAAAGATATTATTCAGGTATTTCCATCTATGATGAACGGTACAAGCACAAACCTGGTATTAAAAAAGCCCAAGACAGAATCCAGTATTAGAAAAGTATGGCTTCCAAAAACTCTTGCATATATCTTGAGAAAATGGAAGGAAGAACAGGATGAAGTAAAGTCTTTCTTTGGTGATGAATACTATGACTATGATCTGGTTGTTGCTCTTCCAAACGGCAGACCGAGTGAAAGCAGAGTTATTGAAAAGGAATTTAATAAGCTGAAGGAGAAACTTGAACTTCCAAACGTAGTTTTCCATTCTCTGAGACATTCCAGTACCACATATAAGTTAAAGCTCAATAAAGGCGATATAAAAGCAACTCAAGGTGACACAGGACATGCACAGATTGATATGATTACAGATGTATATGCTCATATCCTGGATGAAGATCGTAAGATTAATGCTCAGAAATTTGAGGAAGCATTTTATTCAAGATGTGATTTAAGATCTGTTCGTCCTCCTGAATATGAGAACAATAATCCATATTTGACAAATGTAGTTCAGGCACTTCAAAATTCACCGGAACTGACTGCTATGTTGAGCAATCTTATTGCCCAGGCATCCACAAACTTCAATAAAGATTAGGATATATCCTTATTAGCAGAATATTAGCAAGGAAAATTTATTAGCAACCTATTAGCAAGAGTTCGAATCCTGTTTTAAGTAGTTCGCCCACCAATTAGCAGAATATATACTTTTATGCATATGATAATTTGACGCAAAATAGGATATTATTTTTTCGGTACAAAAGAAAAAGTACCGGGAATCCTTGATTTCTCGGTACTTTTAGCGTTCCAGAGGTGACTTGAACACCCGACCCTTCGCTTAGGAGGCGAATGCTCTATCCAACTGAGCTACTGGAACACTTGTATATTATAGCAGTTTATTCAACTGTTATAAGCTATTTATTCAATTTTGGTGGACGACCTCCGACCACTTAGGAGGCACTTGTTATATCCATTTAACTAAGGGAACCCGCTTATCGCGCTTTTCTATTCTATCATCTCATTATTTGAAAATCAAT
>NZ_JAFBIZ010000186.1 GCF_021531995.1 Faecalicatena contorta | reverse complement strand
TTATAATTTTTATTAAAAAAATATCCGCGCCACATAAGTAATGATAAGTGCTTACTAATAATGCCCCTAAAATACAATTCAAATTCTTTGTTGCTTGTTATTAATACATCTTCCCAAATCTTTCATTTATATTTTCTGTTTTATAAGTTTCTTAATCTTTCGTATAATCTTCATTACTACATTCAGTTTAGAAACTCTTTGCGCATTTTTTTGAACAAGGACTTGTTCTGCTTCATCAAATTTTCCTGCAACACATTTTTCGAGCATGAGCTCTCTTTCATCCGCAGCAGATGACGATACTATTAAAGACGGATTTCTAAAACTCGCTTGATTCAAACTCATTTCTCTTATTACCAGTCTATCTGCTATTCTATCCAACATAGTCATTCCTGCTTTTGTATGTATCAGCACCAAGGAAGTACCTTTGTCATCATCCATATCAGGTGCCACGTCCCAAATTCCCCAAAAATCGCCCAAAGTTACATCGCTTACTCTTTTCGCCCCTTTAAAATGGCAATCTGTGCAACTAGCTCGGTTTATATAATCAGATACAAATAATTGCATATATAAGTCATCTCCACTAAATGCGGAATAGATTTTACCACCCTCATATTCATATTCATTTGAATACCGATACTTACTCCAACCAGATGATTTTGAACGCAGATTAATTTTAATAGGTAAGATGCCCTTATTATCTTTTTCAGCACGATAATTAACATAGTTTTGCCATACTAACGGAGACGGCACACCATGACACACAAAATCTACTGTAATAAGGGTTGAATAATTCTTGGTCAAAAACGATTTTAGACCAGCAATCTGACATGGTAACCCAACAAACAAAACATCTCTTCCCTCTGTTAAATACTTTTGAACTTCGTGAAAACACTCTCTCAATTCACTTTGTGCATATTTTGCTCCTCGCAATTTAGAGAGATCTTCTTTGCTACTTATTTGAATATGCTCCACCATATACTCATTATTGTACGCGGCTCCAAATACAACTCCATTTCGATTCAATACCTCAGTAGCAATTTCAGAAAAAATTCCTCCTGAAGAACTATCCATTCTCACATTATCATCTTGAACATACGCTGCATAAATAGAGATAAGTTCTTTATTTGTCACCTTTTTGCCGACCACTGGACATACACTTTCACATATTTTACAATTAATACAGGTATTTGTATCTACAACAGGAAACTTAAATCCATAACAATCAGCTTGCATAGTAATGCAATTCTTAGGACATGACGTATAGCAAGCCGTACATCCCGTACATTGTCGATTGTTAGCTAATTCCGGCATATTTCTTCCCTCCGTCAAAAACTAGTATATCCGCTCTTTTAAATAATTAAGCGCAATCAGCTTCTGTTCTTCTATAATTTGATCTACTTGTACATAATCAACAACTTTCATTTTTTCTTTGCCAACTACATTCTCTAAGTGGAGCATCTGCAACAATGTAGAAATTCGTGTATTTAATCCTTCTCGATTATATACCGAAAACTGTTTATGAAATAGAACCGAGAAAACAGTAGCATGAAACGAATTCGTACAAATATAGGCAGCATGGTGAATCAGATAGATAAATTCAGCAGGACCAATACCATAATATTGATATTTACTTAAATCATAAATGTCAATTACTTCCCACTTATTAGCAGATGCCATTCTTTCTACCCTCTCCATAACATCTATTTTTTCTTCTTCAAGAATATATACAAGAATATATTGTTCCTTATCAACTTTGAACTCCGGCTCACATTCGATTCTCTCCCATTGTTCAGCCGTAAGTAACATAGTTGGATCAACTAACACTCTTGCATCAAAAATTCCAGCTTTCTCCAAAATGGCTAACGCAGAGTTCTCTCTTACAGAAATATTTGTAAAATCTTTTAATCTATCTTCAATTATTTTTTGCTTATCCATGCTAAATTTACCCATTCCAAAGCTAGCTGCATAAGCAATTTTTTTGTATGGTGGGGCAAAACATAAAAATTCGAGAGATGAAATAAACGGTATTTCCAAATTCCAAACCTGATCGCTACCAGTAATAAAGTAGTCATAGTTATCCGAAAAATGATTAGGTAATAAATCTCCATTAACCACTTCTTTTGACCATAAAATGTAACGCTTATTAAATTGACTAAACTTGATTTTCTTTCTTATTTTCGGATGCTTAACAAAATACAGTAAAACTTTAGAAACAAAATCATTTCGGAGAACTTTGTAAATAACATCCAACTTAAAAATACCGCATCCAACTTCACCAGCAAAATTTTTTACCGTAACCACATTACTATCTGTATTTATACGGACAGCTTCTTGAAGTGCATAGTTCTGCAATCTATTCCCAAAATTACTTCCATTACAAATGGTAACAATACACACTTGTTTCATTTCTAACCCCTCCAACCATCATCGTAATACATAATTCAAAAAACTATTATTTCCGGAACCAATCAATAACTTTTCTGATCGGTTTTCTTACCATTTCTTTTTCATACTCATTAAACGAGAACTTGTACATCAATAATATGTAAACAAAAGTATAGACACAAATCTGTACCAATAATGTTCCCCAATTTTCAATGTTTATATTTTTTCTAACACTGATTCCAACAAATAACATTATTACAGGCACTATTGACATTCGAATAATATTACTCCAAAACTTAAGAATATTCAAACCTATCACTTTATAGTAATATAGGTTCATGATAATCCCCTGCCCAACTATATAAGAAACACCAGAACAAAGTGCAGCTCCTATTGCCCCTAAGTACGGAACAACAATATAGGTTGAAACAACATTTACT
>NZ_JAFBIZ010000185.1 GCF_021531995.1 Faecalicatena contorta | reverse complement strand
TATTTATATAAATGGGTAACTCGTTTTTTAACTCGTAATAACGAATTAAAAACAAGATTAACTCGACAAACGAGTTAAAACGAGTTATACTATATTTGAATTAGAGGATAGGAGGGATTGAAATGCGTACAATTCCTAAAGCGGAGAGTTTAGATATTGAATTTAAAAGTGATTTGAAATGTTATCCAGATCATGATCTTATTGAAGAGATTGTTGGAATGACAAATACATCTGGAGGATTTCTGTTTCTGGGGGTCGAAGATGACGGATCAATTACCGGCGTTCATAAAAAACATAAGGATCCCATAGGGGTAACTGCACTGATTGCAAATAGCACTGTTCCGCCCATAGCTGTAAGGGCAGAGATAATTACTGAAGAAGGTAAAGATGTTCTGAAAATTGAAGTGCCAAGAAGCCGAGGTGTGGTATCTACTGCGTCAGGAAAAATGTTGAGGAGACGTATTAAACTTGATGGAAGTCCGGAAGTAATACCAATGTATTCTTATGAGATTCCATCTCGCCTTGCAGAACTGGGAATGCTTGATTATTCTGCTCAGCCTCTGGCAGGAGCTACTTTAGATGACTTGGATCCAAATCAGCGAGTTAGACTTCGCCGAATCATTCAGAATAGACCGGGTGGTGAAAAAACTCTGCTTTCTTTACCGGATGACGAACTGGATGTTGCATTACGTCTTATTACAGATGTTGCGGGTAAATATGTTCCAACAGTAACAGGTATGCTTTTAATTGGAAAAGAGGAGCGTATCGCAGAACTGATACCAACAGCAAAATCGGCATTTCAAGTCCTGGAAGGAACGGCTGTCCGTATGAATGAGGATAGCAATAAGCCGCTTCTCGAATTATTTGAGAACTATGAGACATACGTCAAAGCCTGGAATCCAGAAAGGGAGACTGAGTACGGATTATTTAGAATTCCAATTCCGGAATTTGACTGGGCTGCTTTTCGAGAAGGTTTAGTAAACGCATTCTGTCATAGGGATTATACTATGCTTGGCGCTGTAAGAGTTTTGATTGATGATGAAGGAATGATCATTAGTAATCCCGGTGGATTTATTGATGGAGTTAATCTGAAAAATCTTCTGACTGTAGAACCACATGGACGTAATCCCGCGCTTGCTGATGCAATGAAACGAATCGGTTTAGCTGAGAAAACGGGAAGAGGAATTGATAGGATTTTTGAGGGGTCTATCATCTTTGGAAGGCCTTGGCCAGATTATTCTGAATCTACCAGCAGAACCGTTAAGCTATTTATTCAAAGGGCGAAAGCAGACTTGCCCTTTGCAAAGTTTGTTGCAGAAGAACAAAACAGGCAGGGAAAACCATTATCAATCTACACATTGATGATTCTATCTGTCCTTAATACAGAAAGAAGATGTACGGTTGAACGAATTGTTGAGCTGACAAATCTGAGTGAAAATAAGGTTAGATCTGCAATTGAGGTCATGATTGAGTCTGGTTTGATCGAAGCATCCGGAAAAGGAAAAAATCGCACCTATATTCTGGGTAAAAAGATCTATCGTGAAAACAAAGAAACAATACAGTATGTTCGACAGACAGATATAGACAGCATCAGGTATCCTGAGTTAGTAATGAAGTTGGCAAACACTCAGAATGGAATCATTACAAAGCAGGATGTAGTTGAATTGCTGAAAGTGACTCCTTCGCAGGCATATGCAGTTATTAAAAAGCTTCAAGCTGAAGGACGTTTAGAATTGTTATGTGGAGGAAAGTACTCCAAGTACAAAGTAATCAATTCCTAACTCGTTTTAACTCGATAAGGAACGAATTAAAAATCAGTTAGAATCGAATTAAATGCAAGTAAAAGATAGACAAGGGCATCAGCCGCGGCACGGTATATAAGCTGTTGGAGCAGCAGGAGTTTCGCTGGTTTAAAATTGGATCCGCCTGTCGAATTTCAAAGAAGAGCTTCGATGAGTGGCTGGACAACAAGCTGTAAGTTGTCAAGGATATCGAGCCGTTCCGCGACATCCTAATAATCCGAACGGATAATGCAAAGTCGTTTATGTAGATTATCGGTTAGCACCAAAATATTCATTTCCTATTCCGGTAGAAGATTGTTACTGTGCATATCAATGGACAATCAAGAATGCAAGTAAGTTAGGTATTGATAAAAATAGGATTGTAATTGGCGGTGACAGTGCCGGTGGGAATTTGCTTATAAAAAATAGAATTCTCTTTTTTCGAGAGAACTCTATTTTTAGAAAACCGTTATTTGAGTTGCAAGCCGTCTTTGAAGGCTTCGCCCACTCTTTTGTTTACCAGATAATAGCCATGTGTATATGGGTCAAATGCAATGGCATTGACTAAAGACATATCGAGTTTGCCGTCAACCATTACTTTTTCGTCGGCTGTTACATTTACCACTTTTCCAATGACACCAACGCCGTATTCATTGTCCTGGTATTCGATAAATTCACATTCCAGACAAAGGGGGAACTCGTTGATAACAGGTGCATCTACGATTTCAGATTTGCTTGCAGTAAGACCGCTTTTTTCAAATTTGTTTGCCACCATGTTTCCTGATGTAACTCCGAAATAGTCAGCCTGCACAATATGATCTGCGTCGGCAATACTGATTGTAAAGGCTTTTCTGGCTTTAATGTTTTTCACTGTTTTATGCGTTTCTGTGAGCTGCAAAGCTACCGTATTGCGTGACTGCATCGTTCCCCATGCAGCGTTCATAACGTTCACGCTGTTATCTTCGTTGTATGTTGCAATCATCAAAACCGGCATAGGAAAAATACCTTCTGTTATATTGAGCTTCTTTCTCATAAAAATACCTCGCTTGTAATATTGGTTTGACAGATGTGTTATCTGTATATATAA
>NZ_JAFBIZ010000184.1 GCF_021531995.1 Faecalicatena contorta | reverse complement strand
GTCTCCCGGAAATCGAATTATCATGTCTGGAATCTAAAAATCTTGAAAGATATCTTGCTTTAGCAGAAGAAAAATCCCAAATTGAAAAAAGAAAAAAAGAGATCGAATCGGAGCAGCGTGCGATCAGTGTGCCTTTTGTGGAGCAGTTAGGAGCCGGATGCAAAGCCATTTTAAAGGATGGTACAAATTGTTACCGGGTTACGTATAATCCGACAAAACGTACACAGATCGGAAAAGCGCAGATGGAAAAGCTGAAGATCCAGCATCCTGATATTTATGAAGAATATGCGAAGACAACTGAGAGCAGAACGTTTCGTATAAAGAAGGAGGCTGCATAATGTTTGGCAGATTCAGACTGGAGGGATGTGGAAGATGCGATGCAGATTTGTGAATAAGATCTATATGAATGAAGGAAATGGTTTTACTGTAGCGCTCTATAGTACACAGGATAATTCTGTGCCATTGTCAGCAAGGGATAAGTATCTGGCATCCCGAAAGAAGATTGGGTTTACTGCCGTAGGATACAATCTGCCCCTTACAGACCAGATTGAACTGGAAATGGAAGGAGCCTGGGAAAACGGAAGTCATGGCCTGCAGTATAAGGTGGAATCCTTTATGGAAATTGTTCCACGGACGAAAGAAGGAATCATTGGCTATCTAGCATCTGGTGCGATAAAAGGTGTCAGACAGAGGACGGCGGAAGCCATCTATCATCAATTTGGTCTGGATACGCTGGAAGTCATTGAAAAAACACCGGAGAAACTGCTTTCCGTTCCGGGAATTTCAGAAAAGAAACTCCATGGGATTATGGATTCCTTTGGGAAGAATCGGGTGTTTCGGGAGCTGATGACCTTTCTGGCTCCTTACAAAGTGACACCAAAGAAAGTGAATCTGATCCTACAGACATTTAAAGATGAATCTGTGGATATCATCCGGAAACGCCCATATATGTTATGTGCAGTCAAGGGATTTGGGTTCCTGACAGTGGATAACATTGGCAGGGCACTCGGAAAGACTCTGAATGATCCCATGCGTATTTCAGGGTGCATCAGTTACGTGCTAAGTGAGGCTATGAAGGAAGGGCATCTTTATCTGGAACAGGAGATTCTAACAGAACAGGTACTGAAAGTGCTGAATAAAGATCTGACTTTTCAGGCAGTGACTGCTCAGAATGTAAGCAATGTACTCTACCGTCTGGTCATGCAGAACAGCATTGTATTAGATGGGGAAAAGGTCTATACCTTCCGCCAGTTTGAAGCAGAGGAACAGACCGCAGCCATGGTTGCAAGGCGGATTCTTTATCCTATGGAATCGCTTGATGTGGAGACTGAACTTGTTCAGGCGCAGAAAGTCCTTGGAATTTCACTGTCAGAAAAGCAGAAACAGGCGGTGCGGATGGTGTTCGCGAATCCCATCAGTATCATTACGGGAGGTCCGGGTACCGGAAAGACAACTGTTTTAAAGGTAATCCTTTATATTCACGGCATGAAATGTAAGTCTGAAGTGCAGTTAATGGCACCGACCGGCAGAGCTGCAAGACGGATGTCAGAAAGTACGGGTAACCAGAAAGCTTCGACCATGCATATGGCACTGGGGCTTCTGGGAGAAGATTATACGGCTGAGTTTACCTATCTGGAGGCAGGGTTTGTCAATGTGGATGAAACATCCATGGTAGATATGCGGCTGGCTTATGAATTTTTCCAGAGAGTCAAAGGGAATACAAGAATCCTTCTCGTGGGGGATGTGGACCAGCTTCCTTCAGTGGGAGCCGGTGATGTATTTCGTCAGCTTATCCAATGTGGACTGATACCGGTCACAGTGCTTGACCTTGTATATCGCCAGGGTGCCACAAGCAGCATACCAGTGAATGCAAAGATGATGCAGGAGGGAAAAACCAACCTGATCCTGGGTGATGATTTTGTGTTTGTGCCCTGCAAAGGAACAGAAGAAACTGCAGATACCGTAAAGAGACTCTATCAGGAGGAAGTCATCCGAAATGGTCTCGACCAGGTGCAGATCCTGACCCCTTTCCGGGTAAGGACTGCGGCTGGTGTGGTGGAACTGAACCGCACGCTGGAGGATATCATCAATCCACCAGTCAGCGGAAAGAAAGAACTTGTGATTGGAAAAGACGTATTCCGGGTTGGGGATAAGATCATACAAAATAAGAATACTGCACTTATCAGCAACGGAGATATGGGAACCATTCTGGATTTTGATGAAGACGAGGAAGGAAGCTTTAGGATCAGTATCCAGTTTACGGAGAACCGGATGATAGAGTATGAGCTGGAACAGATGGAAATGATTGAACATGCAAATGCGATCACGGTCCACAAATCGCAGGGATCGGAGTGTCCGGTAGTGATTATTCCGTGGGTGAAGGCATTCTATGTTATGTTGAAACGAAACATTCTCTATACTGCAGTGACCAGGGCCAAGTCCAAAGTCTATCTGGTCGGGGATTGGAACGCAGTATGTCAGGCGATTCATACCGATGACAGTGGTAAGAGAAATACAGTGCTGGCAGAGAGAATCTGCAGCTATTATGACCAGTATCAAAGCCGGAATAAGCCTGCGCAGGAAATGGAACAGTTAAAACTTGCAGTATAAAAATTTTAAGAAATATTACAATCTCAGAGAAATGCAGACTATTACTCTATGTAGGGTTTTCGTCTGCTTTTATTTTGGACAGAAATCGAAAGGAGCAGAACGAATGAAATCAATCTTATATGACAAATCAGAAGCTGTTGCAGCACTCAACCGGGTGGAAGGATTTAATCCTGTGGAACTTGCAAGAAGATTGGAAAAGGAAGGACAGGAAGACCAGCTGTATCTGGATGTGAAATACCGGAAACTCTGGTTCCGTCTGGTATATCCCATGGGAAAAATTATCAGTATTGTCCGTAGTTTTTCAGAAAATGCTGCTTT
>NZ_JAFBIZ010000183.1 GCF_021531995.1 Faecalicatena contorta | reverse complement strand
TCGTAAGGAACTCCTATGTGCTTAACCAAAAATGCCATAAAATAACACCGAGCCGCCTGATTAAATTCAGACGGCTCCTTTTACGTTAAAAATAAACTCTGTTGTTCATAGTCCTGCCTTCGTGCCAGCTGTGGCGGCTTTTTATGCAGTGCATATTCCAAAAACGTGTCTTCATATACCCAATCTTCCAATTCAGATCTATCCAGTATCAATGGCATCCGATGATGCACCGGACTGACCGATTCATTTGCCTGGGTAGTTAAGATAATGAAATGATTATCATCCTGAAAGCGATTGTAAAACCCTGCCATGAATAAGACCGGCTGATTTTCTCTCAGGAAAGTAACTTTATTCTTATCCGGATCCCATTCATAAAACTGCTTTGCTGGAATGATACAGCGTCTGTGCATCACACTATCCCGGAACGACTTTCTTTCCAGAGCAGTTTCTGCTCTTGCATTGATCAGCAGCCCTTTTTTCTGATATTGCGGAAAGCCCCATGACATTTCTTCTGCCAAAAGATGTGGTTTCCTTCCAGTGATCACAGTTGCAGACTGAGAGGGATAAATATCACCCCTGCGCTCTCTTCTCAGTTTCTCATCCACCTCCCGGACCACTTTTTCTATTTCTCTGGCTGTATCATCATCCACATAATATCGTCCACACATTATTTTTCTTCCTTTTCTTCCTTTTTTTCAACTGTTACATATTTTTGATTTCTACTTGATGGACGATCCGGAATTGTCATTTGAAGTTCTCCTGCTTCACATAACGGCTTCAAGTATCTTTTCGCAAAGCTTTTGACATCCTTATATCCCATGTATACTGTAATTTCTTTTTTGCTTCTCGGTACTTTACAATATTCTAAAATCCTGTTCTGCAGACTATCCTGGGTGTTATCCTGGTGTTTATCTTGGGTGCTATCCTGGGGGCTATCTTGGGTGCTTGTATTTCTTCTATAGAAAATCACCGCAAATCCATATGCCTGCTGTTCAAATTCCACTCTACATCCTGCCGCTTTGCAAGCAGTATAAATACGCTTCAATCCTGTTGCAAAACTTTCCATATCTTTTGAGTAATATAACGTTCTTGTAATCAGTGGATTTCTTCTGACTGGTCTTTCATTTCCTTCAATAAATTTCTCTGGTGAAACTCCAGTCGGAAATGCACCTGGATTATAAATCTCAATTCGATCTTTAAATATTGCCACCTCATTACTCTGCCCAGAATCAAATATTTTATGTCCAAAAGAATTAATAATTGCCTCACGAATCGCATCCAATGGTATTTCAGGAATTTCCTTTCTTGACAATCCACTTCCGATTTCAACACGCCAATCCATTGCATCAATGATATACTGCTCTGCCTTTTTTGAAAGTTCTATAATGGAACCTGTAAACCTGCGGATATCCGTAAATGTCAACCTCTCATTTGTTGCAAATTTTGCCATCTGAAGTTCATTAATACCACAATTACAAAATAATGCTGCTCCTGCATTTAATAAGTGATCACCCTGAATCAGTTCTAATTTATTCAATACTGTTTTTACATCTGTCTCCTCAAAACTGATTCTTCCTGCATCTTTTGCTTTTTGCAGATAAGTATCAAAAGCATTTTTATCTATATCCTGAAGAGTATATTCAGAAACCTGTCTTTCCCACGAATATTTTACATTATCCCGTTTGCGTATCATTTCATCATAAATATCCTGTTCCATAATCAGATCTTCATCTGCAACTCGGATACGTGGAATACTATACGCAAGATATGGTTGACGATTTCCCTCAAAATCAACTTGAATACATTCCCTTTCTCCGATGCGAACAGCCTTAATCTCCGGATAAATAGCAGGCGTAATGTGATTTCCAATTGCCTGGCTTACCTTTCTCAGCGACTCATCCGTTATTACCTGTCCAATTACAGTACCATCATTTTTCACGCCAAAGTACAGAACACCTTTTTTATGCTTGTTGAGAATTGCAGCTATAGATATCATTGCTTCTTTCATCTCGCCAGTACTTTTCTTGTATTCTATTGTCTCAGTTTCCGGGCCGATATTTACCAGACTCATTTTTCTTATCACCTTCATATTATTATATCCTCTATTTTATCCGATTTATATTTCATTATCAATCTTATTTTAACGCCATAAACCATCACAATAAATCGTCTGCTCTCATACCACACATTCAAAAAGGCCACCCATTACAGGGCAGCCAGATTATAATGATTCTACAATATTTACATTATTTTCTTTCCCACAGTTCTCTTGTAACTCACAATATAAAGTAATCTCATGTTGGGATTACTGAATTGTCTTTTAATCTCTGTTATATAATACAGATAATCTTTGCTGAAAAATCTGCCTTGACGCTCCACTAATTGTTCTGCAATCCTCCCTGTTTCTTCTGAAATCAACGGGTAATCCTCATATTTACCAGTCTTCAATGATTTTTTATAAATCTTCCTTACAATAATCTCAGAGGGTTTCAGATCATAAATATCACGCATTCTCAATCCGGTTTCTGCTGCAATCCGCAGAAAAAAGATGCTTTCTAAATCGTTTTTCTCATACAGTTTTTGTAAAGCCACTGTGTACTGTTTCTGGACCTCTTGAACCGCTAGCGGTATTCTCTTATTCAGTGGCCTGTTTCCACATGATTTTCTGTTATTATTGTAGTACATTCACATTTTCCTCCGGTCGTTTCAACGGTTTCAAAAGAGACTCTGCATTACTGATAAACGGTTCCTTTGTTCGTTCCGTTATATAGATTTCCCATAATTTTTTATGTATCTCTCTTACAGTAATTCCATTGCACTGATTCTCTAACATCTTCAGGAATGGAAAAATCATCGTTTTTTGAATATCCTTCCCTTCAAGTACATGATGTTCTTCCTGTCCATACACCTCATATAGACATTCCAATATAATATTCATATCTGTCACAAACTTTATCATTGGTTTTTCATACTTCCTTTTCTGCACGGCTGCCATCTGAAACTCCTTTCACATCCGGACGGTTAATCCAT